>JAMCTA010000175.1 GCA_023381895.1 Chloroflexota bacterium | reverse complement strand
ATCTGCTGCTCGATCTCGCATGCTACCCCAGCACGAGCCGCAACTGTTACAGCAGGGGGTGGGGCTGCTGAGCATGCGCAAGCGAGCGGAATTAGTGCAAGGAACCTTTGCTGTCACTACCAGTCCAGGCAAAGGAACCTGCATCCGCGTCGAGATCCCGATGACCTGGCAAGAGCCGGAGCCTGGCCGCAGCCGCGCACCAGATACGCCGCCCTGAGACCGGGTTTGGACCGCATGGCCCTCTGCGCTGTGCCCGCAGTGGACAGGCTGTCTTACTGGCGCGATGCACCCGGCACGAATGGGGCATAGCGGCGGAACAGCAGAGTGGGGAGGGACCCTGATGGACCAGATTACGGTGCTGGTGGTGGATGACCACACGGTGGCCCGGGAGGGTGTGCGCACCATGCTCGAAACGGATCCCCAGATCAGGGTGGTCGGCGAAGCTGCCGATGGACGTGAGGCGCTCGAGTGGGTAGCCGAACTGCATCCTCATGTCGTGCTGACGGACATCCGGATGCCGGGCCTTGATGGCCTGGAGATCACGCGACGAATCAGAGCCAACTACCCCGAGACGGAGGTGATCATTCTGACGAGCTATGATGAAGACGCACTGGTGATCGATGCGGTGTGCGCCGGAGCGGCGGGCTACCTGCTCAAGGACGCGTCGCGCGACCTCATCAACCACACCATCCGTACGGTGGCCGACGGGGTCCTGCTCATCAAGGCCTCATTGCTGCGCCGGGCCATCAACAACCTGATTCGCCCGGAACCGGGAGACATAGATGCGCCTGCGATGGCGCTCACAGAGCCATTAACGGAGCGCGAGCAGGCCATCCTCGCCATGCTGGCGCAAGGCCACACCAACAAAGAAATCAGCGATGCGCTCTCCCTAGCTGAGGTGACGGTAAAGAAGCAGGTGCATAACCTTACCGCCAAGCTCGGTGCGTCCGATCGCACTACCGCAGCAATCATAGCGCTGAAAATGGGGCTCATTAGTTGAGAGTATACGACAGGCCGGTTCGTGTATCCGTTTGTCCCAAAATGGTATCCGTCCAGCAGGGAAATCCCATACTAACGGGGGATACATTCCTTTCAGCGTACCGGTACCGTACTGCTACGGGTGGTGAGCAGGTTCACCGCTCGCGAGCGGGGCGGACGGCGGACCTGTCGCCGCTGGTCGCCAGCAAAGATGCCCGGGGCTCCCGGTACTGAGAGGATGGGGTTCTGCTCATGGCTGTTGAGAAGACCATTGCGTCGTCAAGCTTGGCTGAGGTAATCGATCGCGTGTTGGACAAGGGCATCGTGGTGGATGCTTGGGTCCGGCTTTCTCTCGTGGGTATCGAGATTCTTGCCCTCGAAGCCCGTGTGGTTGTGGCGTCGGTTGAGACCTATCTGAAGTACGCGGAGGCCATTGGCCTGACCGCGGCTGCTGCCACACCGGCCGCCTAATTCAACCGGGTTCTTCTTCGCGGACCTCGGGCCGGCGGAGATGGGACGGCGGGCAGGCGTCGCGTCGTCTTAGTGCCGGTCCACCCGCACCGGAATGGTCCTTTAGGCGGATATCGAGATCTACGCTGGGCAAGCGTCAACTCAATCGTCCAGGCTTCTTACGCTGGCTTGGTGACGATTGGGTGGCGCTTGCCCAGCCCCGGAAAGGAGTAAGGAGCACGATGTCCAGGGTTGAGGAGATGCGGAGCACGACCGAGCACCTCATGCACTCCTATCGAGAACGCGTGGCGATGCTCGGCGCTCGTCACGCTGATGTCCGCGAATTCCTTGCCAACCAGCACGCAACGCGGGCCGAGGCAGCAACCGCGCAGCACCTTGAGCTAGCCGCAGACCATGCCGCTCGTCACGCGACGGTGACCGGAACGCTGGTTGCATTCAACAGTGGCCGTAGCGAAATAGCCGCTCACCTGCGGACTACATTGACCAAGGTCACGGCCGACCGCCGGGCCGAAGTCAGCGCGGCACGCAGCCGGGCCCAGCACGGTATGCGCGAGGTACACACAGCGCGCGTCGCTAACGAGACCGCACTGTTCGCCAAACTCAAGAGGGACCGGGGCGACAGGCTTCAGCAAACGCACGGCATGCTCCAGAGTATGCACCAAGCGCACGCGACCATGGCGGCCCGGCAAATCCCCACCTCCGCCTCTGCCTGCGTATGCACCAAGCGCACGCGACCATGGCGAGCGACCAGCAGGCGATGCTCAACCGGCATCGCGCCGGCCTGACAGCAACCACGGCCGGTTTCCTCGAAGATGCGGACGAGGCGCACCGCCAGATGGCAGCCAGTCAGCGCGCCTCTCTGGAAGCCGGGTTCTCTGCGCTTAGAGAGAGCACCGCCGGCACGCTACACGAGTTCCACGATGCCCGCGTCGCTCTAGCCAGCAATCTGATAGAATTCCACCGGATTTGGCAGGGCTTTGCTGGAGAGATGCTCACCAACCGCAGCGGCACGTCGTTTGCTGTTGAACCGACAACCGCCAGCACGTCGGCTGTCGACACTCCGGCTCAAGCGTCAGAGCCAATCAGCACGCCAGCCATCGATACTCCGGTTCAAGTGCCGGAGCCAATCAGCACGCCGACCATCGATACTCCGGTTCAGGTGCCGGAGTCTATCACGGACGAGGAGGTTTTCCGCTATCTCGCCGACCATCCCGATGGGGTGCGACTGGTCGATCTGGAACAGCACTTCCGCGCCTCTCGCCAGCGCCTCCTCGCCGTCATCACCCGGCTGATCGAAGGAAACAAGGCCCGGAAAGATGAGGAGCGCAGACTGTACATCGCGATGTAGCAACGCCGGACTGGGGCGGTAGCCAAGTGGTCATGCTGCCGCATTGAGGAAGACAGAAAGCAGGCCTAACCATGGCACGACCTACTGCTGCCAGCGTGCTCTCCGCCCGCCCCCGGGCCGGCTTCGTTGAGACACCGTTCGTCCGAGATCTGACCGAGCGCGCGCTGAGCTACATTGCAGCGGGTTATCCGGTGCATTTCTGCGGACCCTCCGGGTCCGGGAAAACCACACTTGCCATGCACGTGGCGCACCGCCTCGGTCAGCCGATCATGCTCGTCTGCGGTGACGACGAGTTTGGTACCTCTGATCTGGTTGGGGGGCAGCACGGCTTCCGCCGGCGCAAGGTCGTGGACAACTACATCCATTCCGTCGTGAAGACAGAGGAGGATGTTGCCCAGCGCTGGGTGGACAACCGGCTCACTATGGCCTGTCGCGAAGGGCTGGCCCTCGTCTACGATGAGTTCACTCGCTCCCGACCTGAGGCGAACAACGTCCTGCTCTCAGTGCTGGAGGAGAAGATCCTTGTGCTTCCCTCCGGCCAGCACAGCGCTAGCTATCTGCGCGTGCATCCCAACTTCGTCGCTCTCTTCACCTCCAATCCCGGTGAGTACGCCGGGGTGCACAAGGTGCAAGACGCGCTGCGTGACCGGATGCTTACGATCTACGTGGACTACTTCGATCGCGAGACTGAAGTGGCTATCACCATGTCGCGCTCCGGGGTCACCCAAGAGACCGCGGAGCGCCTGGTCGACCTGGTGCGAGCCTACCGTGACTCAGGCGCTTGTACGTTCGCGCCGACAGTCCGCAATTGTATTATGCTTGCCAAGGTACTGGCAGTTCGGGAGGCCCGGGCCGAGGCCGGCGACCGCTCCTTCGAGCAGAGCTGTATAGACGTGCTAGGCGCCCGCATGGGGGACAGCGCTCAGCACCGGGCCCGCGCCGTCATTCTCGATCTCGTTGAGCAACACTGTCCCCCGACAGGTGGGCTGCTGTGCAGCCTAGCTCGCCCTGCCTAGGACGCTGAACAGAGATGGCGAGGAGGATCAGCAGTGACCAGCATCAGGACCATGCATGACATCCGCACCGTGAGAAGCGTCGCGACTCGCGCTCTACCGAACAGCGATGGCGCCGTTTTCCTGCAGCTCCACCGCTTGGTGAGTGAGAAGCAGCGCCTGGAGCGAGAAATCGAGTTGTGGCGGCGGAAGCGAGAGCGTGTTGAACAGCGTATATGCGAGATCGAGCAGCAGATGGAGCACCTGCACGCGCTGTGGCCGGGCGTGGCCAGCCCGGATCGCCTGGCGCCCATGGGCGGGGCAAGGAAGGCCTGGCACAGCGTAACGCTGGAGTACTGATGCAACGGCACCCCTGACGGTGCCCGGTTGCGCCGGAGCAGGCGGTCGGTGCAGCATAGAAGGTGGATGAGCGATGTCCGAGCAGACCCGGCCAGACGAAGCGGGGCGCCGGCGGGGCGCCAGGAGACCGGTCGAAGGCAGAATCAGTATTGACCTGGGATTCGGCGAGTTGTTCAAGGGATTGGGCAACGTCTTAGACCTCGTTAGCCAGATGGCCGAGCAGGGGCAGGCTGAGGTCCATCGCTCCGGCGAGGTGCAAGGCCCGGGGGCGATACGCGGAGTCTATGGGTTCACGATAAAGACGGGGCTGGGCGGCACGCCAACCGTCGAGTCCTTCGGCAACGTTCGCGCCACGGACCGGGGGCCGGAGGTCTCGTCAGTGCGCGAGCCACTGGTCGACGTCTTCGATGAAGGGGATCACGTGCTGGTGGTGGCGGAGCTGCCAGGAGTACCGGCAGAGGGGATCACACTCGAGGTGAAGGATGACATCTTGAGCCTGAGTGCGACAGGCGAACACCGCAAGTACGCCAAAGAGATCCTGCTACCGGCGATGGTTGCGCCGGAGAGTCTTACCCAGAGCTATCAGAGTGGCATCCTTGAGGTGCGCCTGAAGAAAGACGTTGCACGGTAATGCATAGCCTCGACTCCTCACCTGAGTCTGAACTACTGCACCGTTGCAGCCGGACGGTTCCGATTACCGGAACCGTCACCCCACTATGAGGTGACGCGGAAAGTTACACAGCACGTCGCTAGGGTTGCGCAGGAACGTTATGCCGGACAGACCTCCGCCTATGGACCGTCGAGGAAGGACCGAGCCAGATCCAGCATCAGCCTCCTCTGGTGACGCTGGCGAACGGGAGACGGTTGTTTCAAGACAGCTAACGTTGCGTGTCGCTGAGGCACTGTCTAAGGATGTGGGCCGCGGCATCGCACGGCTAGACCCGGCCGACATCGAGCGCCTTGGGTGCAACATTGGTGACGTGGTGGAGGTGGTCGGCAAGCGCCGGACGGTGGCGAGGCTGATGCCCACCTATGCCGCCGAACGGGGCAAGGGCCTGGTGCAAGTGGACGGCATACTACGTGAGAATGCTCAGACCAGCTTGGATGAGCGCGTCCAGGTGCGCAAGGTCACCCACCAGCCGGCGCGCAGCGTCACGCTTGCCCCCGATACTGACAAGCAGCCGCCCCCGCGCACCCAGGATACTCGCTATCTCGGCCGCCTCCTGGAAGGCATGTCACTGCTGGCAGGCGATCGTGTGCGCATAAACCTCTTTGGCAACCGTCCGCTCCACTTCACCGTGACAGACACTTCACCCCGCAGCGTTGTCCTGATCGATAGCACGACTACGGTTCACATCAAGGGCGAAGCAGAGCCGGAGCGGCGGGCCCCGGCCATCTCGTACGAGGACATCGGTGGGCTCGGTAAGGAGACGGCGCGCATCCGGGAGGTGATCGAACTCCCCCTCCGCTACCCTGAGGTGTTCAGCTGGCTGGGGATCGATCCGCCCAAAGGCGTGCTCCTCTACGGGCCGCCCGGAACCGGGAAAACGCTCATTGCCCGCGCGGTAGCCTACGAGACGGCAGCTCACTTCATCCACGTCGCCGGCCCGGAACTGATCCACAAGTTCTACGGCGAGTCAGAGGCCCATTTGCGCAGCATCTTCCAAGACGCCGAGCAGCATGCTCCGAGCATCATCTTCCTCGACGAGATCGACGCGATCGCCCCCAAGCGTGAAGGCGTCCAGGGTGAGGTTGAAAAGCGTGTGGTGGCGCAGCTGCTGGCCGTGATGGATGGTCTCAAGACGCGCGGGCAGGTCATCGTGATTGGGGCAACGAACATCCCCAATGCCATAGACCCGGCACTGCGCCGGCCCGGCCGCTTTGATCGGGAGATCGTCATCCCTGTCCCAGACAAGGTAGGCCGGTTGGAAATCCTGCAGATCCATACGCGGGGTATGCCGCTACACGAGGACGTGGACCTGGAGTACCTGGCAGCGAGAACGCACGGTTTCGTTGGCGCCGACCTCGCAGCGCTCTGCCGTGAGGCGGCCATGAACTGCCTGCGCCGGGCTCTCCCCTCCATTGACCTCGCGACCTCCGAATTACCCCACGAAGAGCTACTCCGGCTGGAGGTCTCGATGGACCACTTCCTGGAAGCCTTGAACGAGATCGAACCCTCGGCTATCCGTGAGGTCTTCACTGAGGTGCCGGACGTGCAATGGACCGATATAGGCGGCCTGGAAGACCTCAAGCGGCTCATGCGCGAGACAATCGAGTGGCCCTTGCAATACGGCAACCGCTTCACGTACTCCGGGACAAGTGCGCCCAAGGGCGTGCTGCTCAGTGGCGCCCCAGGCACCGGGAAGACGCTGCTGGCGAAGGCGGCAGCGTCGGAGAGCAAGGTCAACTTCATCTCCATCAAAGGACCGGAACTCCTCTCCAAGTGGGTTGGTGAGTCAGAGAAGGGCGTACGCGAGATCTTCAAGAAAGCGCGACAGACGGCGCCGTGCATCATTTTCTTCGACGAGATCGATGCTCTGGTGCCAATGCGGGGCTCTGCTGGTGCCGAGTCGCGCGTGAGTGAACGCCTAGTGAGCCAGTTTCTCACCGAGATGGATGGCATCGAGGAACTACGCGGCGTCGTGGTGATTGGGGCAACCAACCGCCCCGACCTCCTCGACCCGGCCCTGCTCCGGCCGGGTCGCTTCGAAATGCAGATTGAGCTGCCGCCGCCTGACCTGGCCGCCCGCCGGACCATCTTAGAGGTGCATACGCGCAACCGTCCGCTTGGGACAGACGTGGACCTGTTTGAGCTGGCCGGGCGCACCGATGGTCTAGTAGGTGCAGACCTGGAAGCGCTCTGCCGCCAGGCGGCGATGGCCGCTATCCGCGAGTCCGTGGCGCGGGAGCCTGGCGCCGACTTCGCGCCATTCAAGATCGAGGCGCGCCATTTTGCGGTAGCGCTGGCCGGATTGCGGGGAGGCTGAGCCATGCCACTGGTCAACCAACGTGCTGAGGTGCAAAGAAGGAATGACGTGAAAGGCGTCTACCTGTACGCCATCCTGGCGGGGGAGTGCCGCCGAGAACTGGGACGGTTGGGACTCCCGGCGGCTGGGCGGGTATTCACGCGTCCCGCTCATGGGTTCTCCGCCGTCGTAAGCGAGTATCAGGGCCCCGACATTACTGGTCTAGCCGCGGAGCATCTGTTGCGCTACCTGCGCATCCATCAGAGTGTCATCGAGCGTGCTATGACGGAGCAGCCGGTTCTGCCGGTGAAGTTCGGTACCGTCTTGACCTCGCAACGCGAGATCCAGGGGGCCTTGGCGCGCTGGCACATCCGCCTGGCGTCCGCCCTCGAGCAGCTGGCCGGTGCGGTGGAGATTGAGGTTGCCGCCACCTGGGACTTGAAGACGGTCTTCGCCGAATTGGCCCGTGCGCCGGAGATAGCGGCTCTGGCAGCGACGATAGCTGGACAGGCTGCGGAGGAGGCCACGGCCACACGTGTCAAGGTGGGCCGTCTGGTCAAGGAGACCCTGGATGCGCGGCGCGAAAGCGTCTGTCGCGCGGCCTTGAGCGAACTGGGCTCCTCCTGCCGCGCCGCGCAGCCGAACCCGCTGACCTCCGACGAGCTGGTTATGAACGTGGGGTTTCTCGTCGAGCCGCTCCACCTCAATGAATTCTACGCTGGAATTGACCGGCTGGATGCTTCGTTCGCTGGCCGCCTGACATTCCGCTGTATCGGGCCGCTCCCACCCTATAGCTTCGCCACGGTGGAGTTTGTCCGGTCCAGTACCCAGGAGATTGAGGCAGCCCGAAGAATGCTGGAGCTGGCGGAGCGGGCCTCTGAAGCTGAGGTTGATGCCAACTACCGTCGCCTGGCCGCCCGCTGGCATCCCGATCACAACCTGGGGGACGCCACCGCCGCCGGGCGTTTTGCCGCCCTGGCATCCAGTCGTAGGCACTTGCTGGCCTATCTGCGAGCGTGTCGCGGCGCGGACGGGCTTGGGGCACCGGAGCAGCAGTTCGACCTGGCGCAATCAGCGGTGGGTGCGACGCTCGAACTGGTCATCCGGCGTGCCGGCGCCGGTCCAACATCCGGCGGGGAAGGGAAGGTGGACAGTGAGCACGCTGCCGTCGCCATCTAGCGAGCGCACCTACGTCTACTGCGTGGTGCGCAGCGACGCCTTTGCGGCGGGGAGGGCAGCCTTCTCTACCAGGGCGATCGGCGGTCGAGACAGTTGCGTCTACCTAGTCACTTTCCAGGACCTGGCCGCTGTGGTCTCCGACTCGGCGCAGAGCGGCTACCGAGTGAGCCGGGCCAATACTATGGCACACGAACTGGTCGTCGAGGAAGCGATGACCAGTTCCGACGTTCTCCCAGTCCGCTTCGGCACGGTGGCCAAGAGTGTGAAAGAAGTGCAAGAGTCGTTGCTCCAGCGGCGGTACGGCCGGCTCCAAGGTCTCTTTCAGTACGTCCGCGGGCGATCGGAACTGGGGCTCAAGGTCTTCTGGCAGCGGGAGCAGCTCTTCCGAGAGATCGTAGAGGAGGACAGCGAGATACGTTCCCTTCGAGACCGCCTCGCCGATCAGCCGGTGGAGAAGGCGCACTACGAGCGAATTAAACTCGGGCAGCTGGCCGAGGCGGTGGCTCTTCGCAAGCGCGACCAGGAGGCGCAGGCCATTCTGAGCCATTTTCAGCCGTTGTGCGCAGATGTCAAGGTGAACAAGAACCTGACTGACACGATGGTCCTCAATGCCGCCTTTCTGGTGGCGAAGAGCAATGAGACGGCTTTCGATGCCGCCGTCAATGCACTGGATGTGGCGCAGAAGGATCGCCTGTTGCTCAAGTACGTCGGGCCGGCACCCCCTTACAACTTCGTCAACCTCACGATTCAGTGGGACAAGGGGTAAGTCGTGGGCCTGTTCACCGGTCTCTTGCTACTCCCGTTCAGCGCCCCTACCAAGGGTCTGCTATTCGTCTTCGATCAGATCAAGGAGCGGGTGAACGCCGAGATCAGTGACCCTGGGAAGGTGGAAGAGGAGTTGACTATCCTCAGCCTTCGCCTCGATATGGGTGAGATCACGAACGAGGAGTACGACGCCCAGGAGGCCGCTCTCCTCGACCGCCTGAATGCTATCCACGAGCATCTGCAGGGATCGGACGAGTCAACCTACCCGCCGGAGGAAGCCGAGTGAGAAGCATGGGCGACTCCCCCCAGGGCGTCTCAAGGCCAGCGCCCTCCACGCAGCCGGGCCGGGGCTTCACCCTCGATCTTCAGGATGTGTCTTCTCCATCCTCAAAGATGGGTGGGCCCCCGTGCCCCACCGGCAGCATCTGGCATCTCTACGGCGTGACACGTTGTTGCCTCAAAGAGTCTGCGCGGGTGCTGGATGAGCTGGGAAGCGACGCACCAGCGCCGGTCTGGTTGCTACCGTGTGGAAACCTGGGGGCAGTAGCCCGGCCTCTGGCGCCAAGCGAGCTCTCTGCCGAGACCATCGGGGAGCAATCGCGAGATGCCGGCTGGTTGGAGACCCTAGTACGAGGACACGAACGCGTGCTAGAGGCAGTACATCGGGAGCGCGGCATCCTGCCAGCCAAGCTCGGCTGCGTCTATTCCAGTGTGGCCACCCTCGAAGCGATGTTGGAGCACGATCGCCCGCAACTCCTGACCCAGCTTGAACGGGTCGAAGGGTGTGACGAGTGGGGCGTGCGAGTGCTCGTTGAACGGGCGGCCTTGCGGCAGCAGGCCGGCCAGGAAGACCAAACTGCGCGGCATTTACAGGAGGAGTTGACCAGCGCCAAACCGGGTCGCAGCTACTTCCTGCAGCAGAAGTTGAAGGAGACGCTGGCTGCCGCAGCCGAGCGGCGGCTGCATGAGCTGACTGCGGCGAGTTGGGAGGGATTGCGCCCCTGGGCGGTCGCTGCCCAACGTCTACCACGGCAGCGTGGCGTACAGCCGGCTAGTCACGAGACCCAGGCGTTACACGCCGCCTTCCTGGTGCGCCGGGCGGCCCGAGACGCCTTTGTCGCTGCGCTCTATCAGTTCGCGGCATCACAGCCGGGATTGCGCGCCGAGTACAGCGGGCCCTGGCCACCATTCAACTTCACCACGGTGGAGGAGGCGGCCCCGTGAACGAGGTTTCGCCCGAGATCCGAGATGTCACGCTCCTTGAAATTCTCGACCGTTTGCTAAATTGCGGCGTGGTCCTCTCCGGCGACATCACTATTTCCGTGGCTGACGTGGACCTGATCTTCTTGGGCCTTCGAGTGCTGCTCACCTCGGTTGAACGAGCCGAGCGGATGCGCTGGGGTGGCGAGGCCGCGAGCGGCCAGATGCACGAGGAGGTCATCGTCGGTGACTAGTGGCTGCTATGTCTATGCCATCTTGTCCAGCCGCCATGCCCTCCCAGCGCCCTTGCACGGTCTCGCCGGGGCCGAAATCTTCCGGTCCATATACCGCGAACTCGCGGCCGCCGTCAGCACCGTCGAGCCAGCAGCGCTCGACCCAACGCCTGCAGCACTCCTCCAGCACGAGGCAGCGGTCGAGACCATACGTTGCACGGCCCCCGCGTTGCCCGTGCGCTTCGGCACCATCCTCACAGACGTAGGGGCAGTTGCTTGCGCCCTGGCCGGGCGCTATGACGTGCTCACAGAAGATCTACGACGCCTGGGAAGCGCGGTCGAATTCGGCCTGGCAGTGCTCTGGCCGGTGGATAGCCGTCCGGCCATGGGAGGCAGCACCTCAGGGGACACAGCGTTGCCGCCCGGGGTCGTTCCGCGCGAGGCAGGGCTCGCGGACGCCGTAACCAGCGACCCGCTGGCTGCAAATACTGACTCTCCAACACCTGGCACCCGATACCTGCTGACCCGCCTGGCCGAGGAGCAGCAGCAAACCCGATGGCGAGCGAGGGCCAGCGACATTGCCCATACCCTGGATGACTACCTCCGCCCTCTCACCCGGGATTCCCGCTCGACGCTGTTACCGACTGGCGGACTAGCGGTGCGCACCGTCTACCTGCTCGACACTGAGCAGGTAGACGCCTTTCGGAAGGCATTCGAGCGGCTGCGGCGCACACACGCCGATCTGCGCCTGTTGCTGAGCGGCCCTTGGGCGCCCTATAGCTTCGTCACGGTTCTCAATCGATCGGCGGCGCTCAGCGCGCTGGTAGACGGTGTCGGCGAGAACAGCGTAAGGAGAAACCAATGAGCAATTCCCAGCTCGAACAGATGTCCGGAGCGGCCCTCGTCCGCTCATTACTGTTACGCATGGCCGGAGCTTGGCAGGCCAGGGGCCAGACTCATCAGGCTATTGAGGCCTACAGCCGGCTGCTGATCCAGTACCCCGGTAGCGCTGAGGCGGCGATGGCGCGTGCCCAGCTGCTCAGCCTAGCCCGGGGCTTTGAGCAGCAGGGACGCTTTCATCTGGCCCTGGGCTTGTACGAAAAACTGGAGGAATTAGAGTGAGCGGCTCAGCAGCGGTCCCCGCTCATCTCGAAGACCGGCTGGTCGGGGACCTGGCGGCGGCTGCGGACTATGCTCAGGAACTAGCGCAGCTCGGCAAGGCCTTGCCGCACCGGATAAACGCTGATCGAGATAAGCTCGACCAAGGGCTGGCGAAGCTTGTCCTGACTCTTATCGAGCTCATCCGGAAGCTACTGGAGAAGCAGGCCGTCCGCCGCATCGAGGCGGGCTCACTCACTGAGGTCCAGATCGAGCAGCTGGGCGAGACTTTTCTAAAGCTCAACGCGAAGATGGAGGAGCTGAAGACGACTTTTGGTCTTGAAGACGAGGATCTGAACATTAATCTGGGGCCACTCGGCGACCTGATGTAGGCACGAGCTACCAGTCCGAACGGGAAGAGACGCGAGCATGGAAAACGGACACGAGCGGCACGTGGTGAGTTCGTTGCAGACGACCAATCTTGCCGACATCCTGGAGCGCGTGCTGGACAAAGGAATTGTCATCGCTGGCGACATCACTATCTCTCTGGCCGAGATCGAGCTCCTCAACATCAAGCTGCGTCTCCTCGTCGCATCAGTGGATAAGGCCAAAGAGATGGGCATCGACTGGTGGGAAACAGACCCCGCCCTTTCCTCACGCGCCAGGAAGCTAGAAGAGGATCACAAGAACCTGCAGGAGCGTCTAGAGCGGCTCGAGATACGGTTGCCAGCCGTGACGCCGGCAGACGGGAAGCCCTGAGCATCGCTTCTCTGCCGAGAGGAAGGAGGCGACACCACGATCGAAGTACTCATTGCTGACGATCAAGCCATCGCGCGGGAAGGGCTGCGTGCAGTGCTCGCGCGGGCCAGAGGAATCAACGTCGTTGCTGTGGCAGAGAGTGGCGAGGAGGCGGTGGAGTTGATCCGCCGGCTGCGTCCGCACGTGGTGCTGATGGACGTGCGCATGGCGTGTATGGATGGGCTGGGGGCGCTGCGCCGTCTAGCGAAAGATGAGACGAACAGTCGGGTTATCATTCTCATTGCTCCTACGATAGACGGGGAGTATCTGGAGGAGGCGATGGCGGCTGGAGCAACTGACTACATCCTCAAGAGCTCGACTGCCATACAGATCCGTGACGCTATCCGGCGGGTAGCGGCCGGGGGCAAAGCAGTGGGCCTGAGCACAAGGAAGCTCTACACCGTCTCAACCGCCGGGCGGAGCGCCCCGACGCCTGAGCGGCTCACCGTTCGTGAGCGGGAGGTGGCGCGCTGTCTGGAGGAGGGGATGACCAATCAAGAAGTCGCTCAGGAGCTGCACATCAGCCGCGAAACGGTCAAGTCGCACGTCGCCAGAATCATGGCGAAGCTCGGTGCCAACAACCGCGTGCTAGCTGCCCTGCGGGCAATGCAACTTGGCATTGTAAACACGCCGTCCAGGCAGCGCAAAAGCTGAAGGCTGCCAGGCCTGATTCGGGTATCGCCGGTCGTGCGGGGCTGGGGCCTAGGGTGGTTGCGCAAACTGGCCCGGCAGATGGGCGTGGCACCGCGTCAGCCGTCCGCCTCATGGGACAATGGCCAGGTGATCACGCAGCGCACGCTCATCTCTGTGCCCGTTATCCACAGCCAGGGTGACCAGGGCAGCCTGGGCAGCAGCGTGCCCGCGCCAGTGGTTCAACACCCTCGCCCAGAGGCGTGGTGGGATGAGGTCCAACAGCAGGTTCGGATGCTCGCGCTGGATTGGCTGCACGTCAAGGTTTATCAGGACGGGCTGCCAGACGTTGATCCGGCCATCGTCCGGAAAATCCTTGCCGAAGTCGCCAGCCCAAACTATCAACTCCTCCGCTGGCTCATTGTCCAGGGGGCTGAGGCGGTGGGCACCGAATCCCCGGACCTGCTTAAGGAGGAGTATCGCCTGCTCCAGGCGGTGGTGACTCAGGATGACCCCGTAGCCAAGCTCCAGGCCCGGCGCCGCTATGCGCAGCGCGCCGACGCCATCCTGATCGAGCGTGACCGATACATCGCCCGGCGGATCGCCAGCACTCTGCCGTCCGCCAGTACCGGACTCCTCTTCATCGGGCAAGCGCATCGCGTGGAGCGGGAATTGCCCCCCGACATCAAGGTGCAGCAACTGCTCATCAACTGCTAGGCTAGATCGGTGACGGGATGCCAACGCCCTGGTCCTGCACCGTCAATGTGACCCATTCCCCCGTCATACTCTTCGCAGGCCAGCTTCACTGGAATCTGTCCGCCTGCGGAGCTAGGTCTAGGGGCGCTGTCTGGGCGCCGTGTCACCAGCCACGATGGACTGGTGTAGCGCTTCCGTCTCCGCTGCTGGCGCGAGCCCGAGCTCTCGCTGGAGCGCGTCGCGGCACTCTCGATACTGACGCAGCGCCTCATCACGGCGGCGGTCGCGGAGGAGCAACTGCATCACCAGACGGTGCAGGTCTTCTAATGTGCTGTCAATGCGCAGGGCGTGCCGGCAGCACTCGATGGCTGCCGTGACGTCGTTGCGGTGAAGGTAGAGCGCCGTCAGCCGGCGCACCGCGCTGAGGAAGCTCTCTTGCAAGTAGCCGCGTTCCAGCGCACACCAGTCGCTATAGCGCTCGTCAGCGAGAAAATCACCACCGTAGAGGGCGATGGCCCGCACATAGGACTTGAGCGCCGCGACGGTCTGGCCAAGAGACTCCTGCCGTCCCCCTTCCTGCACCGCTTGCAGCAGTTCCTGGCTATCGAGTCGATGCGGTGAGGAGACGTCAAAGATGTAGCTATCGCCGGTGGCTTTGATGAACGCGGAGGGGTGTCCGGCTGGCGCCTCGGGCTCCAGCCCGCGCCGCAAGTAGTGCACGACGACGTTGAGGAGCGCCGGGGCCGTCGTGGGATTCCCTTCGGGCCATAACAGCTCCGTGAGTTCGTCGCGATGCACCGGTTTCCCATAGCGGGTGAGCAAGATCTTGAGTAGCGTCACCGACCGCCGGCGCGCAAACTGATCGAGGGGTACGGACTGCCCATCACGCGTGATCGCAAAGTGGCCTAGACAGCGCAGGTGGAGGAAAGGGACTGTCACGACAACTCCAGTCGCGCCGGGCTCGCGGTGAGATGATGTCTGATGTGGCGTGTTGCCGGCTACAGTGCCGGCGGCTGAGGAGGCGATCGCCGCTCCCGTGTGCAGGCGGGCGGCATACTCCTCATAGACCGCCACGCTGGCATTGTGCAGCGCCACTGCTGCCCGTCCGAGGGCTGGGTGGAGGAGTGCCAAATGTCGCGCGGGCGACGAGTCGGTCCGGTGGCTGCCCAGCAACGCCACACCGACGGGACATCCTCCCGCTAGCAGCGGCAGGCACAGGGCGGTGGGTAGCTCGCGTTCGACCGACCGGCAGGCGGGGAAACTACTCCGCTCAGCATCTTTGGAAAGTAAGCAGCGCTGCTGCGCCAGCGCTGGACAGGTTGTGCCGCGGCAGACACGCGTGAGCGCGTGGAGCACCGGGGACGGCACGTCCTGCTCGCCCAACACGTGGAGCGCGTCATGGCGCTCATCGAGCAAGAGGAGCGCACCGCTCTCCATCTCCGCTACGTCAGTGAGCGTCTGGACGATCTGCCGCGCCAAGCGCCGCAGATTGGTGCCGGCATCGAGGGCGGCATCCAGTGGTTCTGTGGCAACGCGTTCTGCCGCCTGGAAGCGAGCCAGCTCGAGGATGAAGGCGATGTGCCGGGCTGCTTGCTCCACCGGCATCAATGGTGGTGGAACGCTCGCTTGATGGCGCGAGGCGACGTGTAGACTGCCGAGGAGTCCGGTGCTCCCGCGGACCGGGACGCAGAGGTAGCGATGGAAGCCGAGCCGCTGCACTGCCGTGCGCAGGTACCGATCGTCGTGGGAGACGTCCGGGCTCAGCAGGGGCTCGCCGCGCTGGGCTACCAGGCCGGGAAACCCGTGCCCGTAGGTGAACTGCGTTATCTGGCGGAACGCCCGCGGCGCTGCGCCGCGGTGGATCGCCAAGAACGTGCGCTCGTGGTCGGGGCTGAGGAGGAAGAGTTCCACCGCCTCCGTGCCGGTCTCGCGCAGGAGTGTGTCCAGGCGGTCGGTGATTGCCGTGAGTGGCGCCTTGCCGTCGAACTCGGCGCTGGCGAGGCCTTGCCAGGGCTCCTCGCTGCATTCGTGGTGGGAGAGAGACACGGTCTGCCCCCGAGTCCCGAATCAACGAACCAATCCGGATGGAGACTACACCGCCTGAATGGAATCTGTCAATGTAGGTAGGAATGAGATCTGTGCTGAGGATTAGGAGGGCCGTCCGGGTTGACGCCGCCGTACCGAGAAACTATACTATTCAACAAATCAGTTGAGTACTTGAGATTTGCGGGATATGATGGATAGTCGGGGTTTCAAGAACCGCTTGTATGCGGAGTTTGCGCTCATCGGGAAAGCGCTGGCCAATGCACACCGCCTGGAGATCCTCGACCTCCTTGCCCAGGGCGAGCGCAGCGTCGAGGACCTCGCTCAAGAAGGCGGGCTCAGCCTTGCCAACGCCTCCGCCCACCTCCAGGTGCTGCGGCGGACGCGGCTCGTCACCGCAGAAAAGCGCGGTCTGAATGCCATCTACCGTTTAGCGGCGCCAGAAGTCTTCCAGCTGTGGCAGACGGTGCGGGATCTTGGGAGCGCTCAACTGGCAGAGATCGACCGGCTGGTCCAGACCTATCTTGCCGATCGGGCCGCGTTGGAGCCAATCGATAAGCAAGAGTTGGTGCGCCGGCTTGCAGCCTACAGCACCATCGTGATCGACGTGCGCCCGGTCATCGAGTACCGGCAGGGGCACATCGCCGGCGCTCGCTCCGCGCCAGTCGAACAGATCGAGCAACTGCTGGCCGGACTGCCCCAGGACTGCGACGTCATCGCCTACTGTCGTGGACCCTATTGTGTGCTAGCGGATGAGGCCGTGGCGGTGCTCCGCCATCATGGCTTCCGCGCCCTGCGCCTCCGCGACGGATTTCCCGAGTGGCAAGCGGCAGGATATCCGATTGAGGCCCTGGCGCCAGCATCGTGAACAGCACCAGATCATCTGGGCAAGTGGTGAAGGTAGAGAGGGGGTGGTGGAGTGGACTACGATGTGCTGGTCGTTGCGCCCCATCCGGACGATGCTGAGGCCCAAATGGGTGGGACGCTAGCCCATCTGAGCGATCAGGGGCAACGTATCCTGGTCGTCGATCTGACCAGCGGCGAGCCGACCGAGTTCGCCGAGCCAGGCGAGCGCGCGAAGCAGGCGGCCGAGGCGGCACACATCCTGGGTGTCGAGCGTATCTCGCTCGGCCTGCAGGACCGGTTCTTGGCCGACACCACATCTTTGCGGCTTGAAATCGCCCGGCTCATTCGCAGCCACCACCCGCGTTGGGTCTTTGGAATTGGTGATGCCTGCGTCCACCCTGACCATGCCGCCGCCGTTGGGCTGACCCGGGCAGCCGTCTTTCTGGCGCGGCTTGGCCAGTGGAACCGCGTTCCAGGTGGTGAGCATCTGGCCGGACAGGCACCCTGGGCGGTGGACCGTCTCTTCTTCCCGCATTGCAAGATGGAGCCGGCATGGGCAGAGTTCGCCTTCGCCGTCGACGTCAGTGCGACGTATGACCGCAAGCGCCGAGCGCTCGCGGCGTACCAGTCGATCTTTCAGGCCCAGGGTGACCGTCTCCTCGCGCTGTACGAGGCGGAGGATCAGTACTACGGGCGGCTCTTGGGCGTTACTTATGCCGAGATCTTTCGCAGTGCGGCACCGTTGCTGGTCGACACCCCGGCGGTCTTCCGCCCCGCCATCCACGGTTGAGCGTTGGGAGGCCGGCTGGGAGTGGTGAGATGGTCTAGCAGCGGGGCGCACCCGGCCCCGTCACCAGGGCTGGCTGCGTTAGTGAGAGAGAAAGGAGGAAATGATGGGACCGATGATGGGATCCGGTCCGTGGAATGCCGGCGCAGTTGCGTGGCCCTTCATGCTCCTGCCGGTGCTCCTCATGCTCGTAGTACTGGTGATTGGTCTGGTCGTGCTCTTGTCCTCCCTTGACCCGGCCCGGACCGAGCGCCGCCGGCGCTCGCCCGAGGAGCTACTGCGGAACCGCTATGCCCGAGGTGAGGTCAGCCACCAGCACTATCAGGCTGCGCTCGTCGATGTTCTGAAGGATCGCTACGTTCGCGGTGAGATCGGGCTTGAGGCCTATGAGGCACAACTCCACCGGCTTCTCCGAGATGAGCATCAGGTGTCGGGGAGCGCCAGCGCTGAGCGGGTCGTGGCAATGCAGCAGGAATCCTACGATAGTACGAAGGGAGAGCACGATGAGCCCAAAGACACTCCTGATTTTTCTCGCGACGAGTCCCTACAGCGGTGAGAACGCCGATACGGCATTGCACCTTGCTGGAGCGGCCTTGGCAAAGGGGCATCGGGTGCGGTTGTTCGCCTCGGCCGATGCCGTCCACACCGGCCAGCTCGGCCAGCATCCATCTGGCGTCCCCGATACGCTGGCAGGACTGCAGGAGCTGATGGCCCGCGGACTCCAGGTCGAGTTGTGTGGCTCTTGCTTGCACTTGCGCGGGCTCGGTCGTGAGCTTCTGGTGGAAGGTGCCGCTCCCAGCTCACTCAAAGGCCTCTTCGCTGCCGTGCGGGAAGCGGATGTTTTTGTGAGCCTCGGCGGCTGAGGGGAGGACGTTGTGAGTAAGAGGTTCTTGATCATCCTGCGCCGCGCGCCCTATGGACGTCTGGACGCAGCGGAGGCGGTGCGGCATCTGAGCGGGGCCGCTGCTAATGGACTGGATGCAACAGCGCTGCTGCTTGCGGATGGCGTGTACCTTGCCAAGGTTGGTCAGACGGCGTCTGCTGGATGGACTACGCTGTCGACGGTGCTGGCCCAACTGGCCACGCAAACGGCGGCAGGGACACGAGGTCACCTGGCGGTGTACGCGTTTGGGCGTGATGTTGACGCCCGTGGTCTCCGCCAAGCGGACCTCGTCCCCGGTTGTCAGCTGGCTGGTGAAGCTACCATCGCCGAGCTGTTGACCGCCGCCAGTGCCACGCTGGTGTATTGAGGAGGCAGCGATGGAACAGCGGACACGTAAGATCGTGTTGGTGCGGAGCGCTCCAGGTGAGGCACTGGACGCTATGAATCTTGCGAGGTTACTCCAGAGTCACGGGGTCCAGCTTACGTTCGTTCTCATCCAGGATGCAGTGCTCTGTGCCCTGACAGACAGTACGCTTCCAGCTGCCCAGGGCCTGCGTGCGTTACTTGCTGAAGGCGCAAGCTGTTGCTATCTCCTCCCGGACTTGGCGATGCGTGGTTTCGGCCCGCTAGACGCCGCGGCTGGTTGTGAGCCGCTCAGTTACGAGGGCATCGTCGATGTGCTGATGACAGATGGTGCCGCGGTGGCTGGAGCATACTAGATGCCATAGGTGAGAAGTGCGTGGCGCTCGGCGCGGCTGCTGCAGAGTGCGCGGCGGGCTGGTCTCGTGAGTGCCGGATGGAGAGGCTAGCGTCTTCCAATAGAGAGTCCGTGGTCTTCTCAGGGTAGCCCTGAATTCGCCGGTTGGAGAGAGGAAGCAAGATGGCGAACAAGACGATCGTGATCTTGGGGGGTGGAATCGGTGGGTTGGCCGCAGCGAATGCGTTGCGGCGCCGGCTTGGTCCGGCGCACCGGATCGTCTTGGTCGACAAGCAACAGCAGCACCTCTTTGCGCCGTCACTGCTCTGGCTGATGGTCGGTGCACGCCGCCGCGAGGACGTGACGAAAGACTTGCACGCGATGGTTGAGCCGGGCGTCGAGGTGGTACAGGCCCAAGCTCACGAGCTTGACCTAGAGCGTGGTCGCGTCGTTGCGGATGGGCAGGACCTTAGCTACGACGCGCTCGTCGTCGCGCTTGGCGCCGCCCTTGCCCCCGACGCCCTGCCCGGCTACGTGGCTAGTGCCCACAACTTCTATGATCTGGACGGCGCCACTGCGCTCTGGGAGACCCTACAACGCTTTGAGGGCGGGCGCGTGGCCGTCGCTGTCTCGGCACTACCGTTCAAGTGCCCGGCGGCTCCCTATGAGGCTGCCTTGCTCATTGAAGATGTGCTCCGGCGGCGCGGGGTGCGAGGACGCACTGAGGTGGCAGTCTACACACCAGAGCCACAGCCTATGCCGGTGGCCGGCCCCGTGCTGGGACAAGCGGTCACCGCACTCCTAGAGCAGCGCGGCATTGCTTTCCATCCGAATCAGCCACTCCAGGCAATTGACCCGGAGCAGCGAGCGCTCGTGTTTCGGGATGGGAGCCGCGCACCCTTCGACCTGCTGGCGGCCACACCGCCGCACCGGCCACCGCAGCTCATCAAGGAATCGCCGCTGGCGAACGAGGCCGGCTGGATTCCTGTTGACAAGGCGACTCTCCGCACGCGCTTCGAGCACGTCTACGCCCTGGGTGATGTCACGGCGATCACACTGGCAAACGGGAAACCGCTGCCGAAGGCGGGGGTCTTCGCGCACGGTCAGGCGCTTGCCGTGGCGCAGACGTTGACGGCGGAGCTCCAGGGCGGCCAGCCGGCGATTTTCGACGGTCTTGGCTACTGCTGGCTTGAGCTGGGCAGCGGACGGGCAGGCTTAGCCAGCGGTGAATTCTACGGAGAGCCAGACCCTAAGGTGAGGCTTCGCCGTC
Source organism: Chloroflexota bacterium (assembly GCA_023381895.1). The sequence continues at coordinate 2,396 of JAMCTA010000175.1, read as the reverse complement.
CGGGGCCGCTCTGGCATCTCGGCAAGGTGCTCTTCGAGCACTACTGGATGGGTGACGGCCTCGAGCGCAGAGCGGCAGCGCTGGCGCTTGGTCTGGGCAGCCGTCTGCTGGGCGTGCCCGCGGCGCTCTGAGTGTTGCGACTTTCTCAGGCTCACGCCCTGGCGACGCGGCGCTGGATGGCGCAGCAATACTGCTGCTCAACACGTCGCAGCTGACGATCGAGAAAGAATAGGACCTGCGTGCAACCGCCTGGACGTTGTGATATACACTCTCGTCCAGCACCCTGATGTAGGTGCCACCCAATACAGCGTGTTGTAGAGGTAATGCGATGGCTCCGCTGGGTGCGCGACAGACCCTTATCCTGATCCTATTCCTCGTGATGGCTGCCGGGATCCTCGTCATCTTTCTATGGGTTCTGCGCAACGCACGACATCCGCAGGCCCTTTCAGAAGTCCAAGCACGGGCGTATGTCCTCCGTGGTTGGTGGTTCCGGGTCCTGCTCCTGCTGATCATCGGCGCACTTGCTGTCTCCTTCGCTTCGCTGCCGTACCCGTGGGTCGTTGCGGCTGCGCAAGGATCCGCGCTCCCGGTGAAGGTCATTGCGCACCAGTTCAGCTTCAGCATGCCGGCGCGCCTCCCCGCTAACCGGCTCATCGAATTCGAAGTCACATCCACTGACGTGAATCACGGCTTTGGTATCTACGACGCCCAGGGTCAGTTACTTGGGCAAGTACAGGCGATGCCGAGTTATGTTAACCGGCTCTACTTTGCCTTCCCCCATCCAGGTATCTATGTCATTCGCTGCCTGGAATATTGTGGTATCGCGCACGACGCAATGCGGAAGACCATCACCGCCGTCTCTTCCAGCCCGTAACCGGTAGGAGGTGCAGTGTGGAGCATGAGCGTGGCGCCGTTGCGGCGTCTATTCCCTCGCAGCGCGTAGCGACGTTCGGGGCGCGCGCAGCCGTATGGATTTACCTGCTGGCAGCCCTCAGTCTGATTTGCGGGCTGGGCCTCATTGGTGGGACTCTACGGGCGACACAAGCTGGCTACCTCGCATTATCGCCAACGATCTTCTATGCGCTGTTGACGCTGCACGGTGCCGGGATGCTGGTGGCGACGCTGATCCTCGTGCTAGGGGCACACTGGTGGTTCCTGTACGACGTGCTGGAGCTCAAGGTGACGACCTTCCTCGTTGCCTTTGGTTTTTTCCTGGCTGGTGTGCTCCTTGTGGCCGTTGCGGTCTTGATCGGGCATTTCGCGGCGGCGTGGACCTTCCTCTATCCGCTCCCTTTCGTTGGCACCTTCTGGCCAGCCTGGGCGACTGGGGCCTACTTGCTGGGTCTCTTCCTCGTCAGTATCGGCTTTGCCCTCTATTGCTTCGATCTACTTGCCGCTATCGTCCGGGTCTACGGCAGTGTATGGAACGGGCTCGCTCTGGACACGGTATTTCGACGACTGCGACGGCCCGACGGCATAGTCGCGCCACCGACAGTGCTCGCCGCAACGATGGTCGCGCTCGATGGGGGGCTGGCGAGCATGGCCGGCATGGTGCTCAGCGTCGCTCTCCTGACCCGTTGGGCAGTGCCAGCATTCCCCCTCGACCCGCTCTGGGCAAAGAACCTGACCTACTTCTTCGGGCATACGATCGCCAACCTCACGATTTATGCCGCTGCGGGCGTGGTGTATGCCCTCTTACCGCACTACACCAACCGGTCGTGGAAGACGAGCAATGTGCTCAGTGTTGCTTGGATTGGATCTTTAACCCTAGTCCTAGTGGCATTTCCTCACCATCTCTACCAGGACTTTGTGCAGCCTCCCGCCCTGCAAGTACTTGGGGAGGCCGCCTCGTACCTGGCTAGTGTGCCTCCGGCCGTGGTGACCATCTTTGGGGGTCTGCTGCTTATCTATCGCTCTGGGATCCGCTGGACGCTCGGATCGGCCGCCCTGTTCACCGGTCTTCTCGGCTGGGCGGTAGGAGGCAGCGCGGCCTTGCTCGACGCCACTATTCCTTTCAATTTTGTTCTGCACAACACCTTATGGGTACCAGCCCACTTTCACACCTACCTGTTAGGCGGCGTTGTCCTCTTTGGCCTGGGCTTCGTCTCCTACTTTATCGGTGAGGGGAAGCAGTTTGCCGCGGTTGCCCGCTGGGGGTTCGCGCTGTTCATCGCAGGAACCGCTGGTTTTGTCACCATGTTCTACGCTTCTGGACTCGAAGGCGTTCCCCGCCGCTACGCGATCGAGCCTACCCCTGGCCCGGCACTCGCCAGAATCGCCTCGTGGTCTGTGCTCGTCATCGTCCTGGGGGGCCTTCTGGTCCTACTCGACATGGTTCGACGTGCGGCCAGGCGGAATGCTCCCCTGTGATCCACCAGCAATCTCGGAGCTTCGCG
>JAMCTA010000105.1 GCA_023381895.1 Chloroflexota bacterium | reverse complement strand
TCGAAGGCAACCCCGTCCATCCCGGGAGCAGAGGGCGGAACTGCGCCAAAGGGCCGGCCACGCTGAACCAGGTCTACGATCCGGAGCGTATCCTCTATCCACTGAAGCGTACCGGCCCGCGGGGCAGCGGCCAGTGGCAGCGGACAACCTGGGACGAAGCGCTGACCACTCTCGCGAGTCGCATTCGCACCGCCCTCGTGGAGGATCGCCGTACCGAAGTGATGTATCACGTCGGGAGGCCGGGCGAAGACGGCTACATGGAACGAGTGCTGCAGAGTTGGGGCATCGATGGGCATAACAGCCATACGAACATCTGTTCTTCGGGCGGCCGTTTTGGGTACGCCGCCTGGATGGGAATAGACAGACCATCACCTGACTTCGCGAATGCGCGGTTCATCCTTCTGGTGAGCGCCCACCTCGAGAGCGGTCACTACTTCAATCCGCATGCCCAGCGCATCATCGAAGGCAAAATGGAAGGGGCGAAGATCGCGGTGATGGATCCGCGCCTGTCCAACACAGCATCGATGGCGGACTACTGGCTGCCGACGTGGCCCGGATCAGAGACGGTCGTCCTGCTCGCTATTGCCCGCCAGTTGTTACAGGAAAATCTGTTCAATCGGGAGTTCGTGCGGCACTGGACTAACTGGGATGAGTTCATGCGCCTACAGCGACCCACCCTTGAGCCAACATTTGACAACTTTGTGCAAGAGCTGCGCTTACTCTACGAGAAGTACTCACCGGAATATGCCGAGCGCGAGAGTGGCGTTCCAGCAGACACCATCGTGACCATCGCGAGGGAAATCGGACACGCTGGAACGGCATTTAGCACCCACACCTGGCGAGCAGCAGCTGCCGGCAACCTGGGAGGGTGGCAGGTCTCTCGCTGCCTCTTCTTCCTCAACGTGCTGACCGGTAGCATCGGCACCTGCGGTGGCACATCGGCCAACATCTGGGACAAGTTCGTGCCGCGGCCATTCGCCGAGCCAGCGAAACAAAAAGTGTGGAATGAGCTGACCTGGCCGAAGGAATATCCGCTCGCCCACCACGAGATGAGCTTCCTCCTGCCGCATTTTCTGCGCGAGGGCCGCGGCAAGATCGATGTCTACTTCACCCGCGTCTACAATCCGGTGTGGACCAATCCGGACGGATTTGGATGGATCGACGTTCTCCGCCGGGAGAATCTGATCGGCTTGCACGCTGCCTTGACGCCGGTGTGGAATGAAACGGCGTGGTTCGCTGACTACGTACTGCCGATGGGCAACGGAGCGGAGCGTCACGATACTCACAGCTACGAGACCCATGCAGGTCAGTGGATTGGCTTCCGGCAGCCGGTGGTGCGTGTAGCGATGGAGCGCCTCGGTCAAACGGTTGAGGACTCGCGGCAGTCCAATCCGGGTGAAGTGTGGGAAGAGGACGAGTTCTGGATAGAGCTGTCCTGGCGTATCGATCCCGACGGTGAGCTCGGTATCCGCAAGCTCTACGAATCACCCTACCGGCCGGGTCAGAAGATCACTATTGACGAGTACTATCGCTGGATATTCGAGCACAGTGTCCCCGGACTCCCTGAAGCAGCAGCAAAGGAAGGGTTGACACCGCTGGAGTACATGCGCAAGTATGGCGCGTTTGAGGTGGCAAACAATATCTATCATCTTCCTTATGAAGAGTTACTCAAGCCGGAGCAGCTGCGTGACACGGAGATCGATCCGGCGACGAAGGTGATCTGGAAACGGTCACCAGGTGCACCCGGCGACGCGATAGCTGCGTACAGTCACGCCCATGCCCCCACGAACATGGTGCCGAAGCCGGCACAGCCACCTCGTGCGGACGGGGCAACGCCAGTCGGCGTGCAGATCGACGGAAGAGCCTGCGCCGGCTTTCCAACACCTTCGGGAAAGCTGGAGTTCTTTTCCAGCACCTTGCACGATTGGGGGTGGCCAGAACTTGCTATTCCGACCTCCATCAAGAGCCACGTCCACCCTGACAACATCGATCACGACAAAGGGGAGTTCGTGCTCCTCCCCAACTTCCGCATCCCAACGATGGTGCATACACGCTCAGGCAATGCCAAGTGGCTCAATGAGATTTCGCATAGCAATCCGCTCTGGCTGCATCCCACCGATGCCCAGCAACTTGGAGTAGCGACAGGCGACCTGATCAAGGTTCATACCGAGATCGGTTACTTTGTGGTGAGAGCGTGGATCACTGAGGGCATCAGACCTGGAATCGTCGCCTGCTCTCATCATATGGGCCGCTGGCGGCTCTCAGAATCCAGTGGTACCGCGCGCTGGGTCTCCGGTCTCGCGACCCTCGATGATGGCGCCCAAACTGGGAAGTGGAGTCTGCGGCTTCAGCGCGGCGTGCAGCCGTTTAAGAGCGATGATCCGGACTCCTCCCGCATCTGGTGGACCGACACTGGTGTCCATCAGAATCTGACCTTCCCCGTTCAGCCCGACCCCGTTTCTGGTATGCACTGCTGGCTGCAGAAAGTGCGCTTGGAGCGAGCTGGCCCTGACGATCAATATGGAGACATCTCCGTTGACGCCACAAAGAGCAGGGAGGTCTACGAGCACTGGCTCGGCATGACACGACCGGCGCCCGGTCCGGGCGGACTGCGCAGACCACCCTGGTTCCTACGGCCGTTCAAGCCTGATCTCAGCGCCTACCGGATGCCAGAGTGAGCGACAGCCGCGCTAGCGCCTATGGCTTGCTGTCCCATCTGCTCAGGCAGGAGGTCGACGGACCGCTACTCGATGTCCTGCGGTCCGATCCTGCTCTTGCCGCGTCGCTACCAGCCGGGACTCCGGAAGAGATCCTCGTCCAGCTCAGCGCTGAGTACACGCACCTGTTCGGCATCTCCATATTCCCGTATGAATCGGTGTTCACTGATGGCGAGGTGCTGCTGCACACAGACAGCACAGCAACAGTGCAGAGCTTCTACCAATCCTGCGGCTTCGCACTGGGCCCCTCCTGGAGGCTAGCGTCTCCAGACCATATCGCCATCGAGCTGGCTTTTCTCCAGGCCCTGAGCGCTGCTGAGCCCGATCAGAGCGCGGTGCAAATGTCTCTACCTTTACGGGTTCTGACGATACGCCAGGTGGAGGAGCGCTTTCTGCGTGAGCACGTCGCCGCCTGGCTACCATCCTTGACCCTCTCTGTGCGGCGGTGCTCGCGTAGCCAGCTCTATCCGATGATTCTCGACGTAGCGGTTGAGCTCGTGCTGTCGCATCTGGCCGAGCTGCTGCAGGGGGCTGAGCATCCAGTGGCGCCGCCTGCCACACCTCCAGACGAGGCTGGTCTACTACCCAGTCTCACAGACGCATCACTGGAAGAAGTCGCAGACTTCTTTACCGTACCCGCATACTGTGGCCTGTTCATCAGCCGGAGCGATCTGATGCGGATCGCCACCAGCATCAACGTACCACTGGGCTTCAGCGGCCGCCGCCACTCCATCCGCCAGCTCTTCGAGGAGGCTGTCAGCTTTGAGGTGCTTCCATCCTTGCTTGAGCGACTTGAAGCGCTGCTCCGGGATGAGCAACGTACCTACACGGCCTGGTGTGCGGAGTACCCGGCGGCGGAAGCGGTGCTGACCAGGGCATCCGGCAGACTCTGCTACTCGCTCAGCGTTGTTCGTTCCGTGCAGGCTCTTGCTGGAACAGCGGCGACGTAACGTTGCATGGTCGAGGCGACAGCATCGAGGATCGGGCGATCCAGGCGGCCGAGGTCATTCCTATGGCCGCCCGCTATCGCGGCCGCCGGCTCGCCCCAACCCACTGGCGGGCCAGCGCCGCCAGCGACTGCCTCGGTAGCCTCATACGCCTGGAGTCGATCATCGCGCGAGGGTTCGACTTGGAGGCGAGCATGGGCCAGCGCTGCCGCTTTCGACGAGCGTCGCCCGACCCGTGCACGCGATCGTTACACGTCCAGGAACGCCAAGATCTGCCGATGGCACGCTTTCCAGCGGCCAGGACAGTCGTCGAGGACGAGCCGCGGCAGTTGCGACGCATCACGTAGCTCGTCCACTAGGGCTTTGTAGGCGCTCATGAACGCCAGCACCGCGTCGATGCCCCGCAACTCCCGCCGCCTCGCGTACGGGGAGCCGGTGACGAGCTCAGCGACGTACGCCGACCACTCCGCGCCGCGCTGCTCGGCGATCGTGCGCAGCGCGCCGGCGCTATCCCGGCGCTCGAAGTAGACCAGCGCCGGTCGAAGCGGCAGCATGGTCTGCTCGACGGCAGCCGCGTATGCCCGGATGCGGTCGACCTCGGCGTCCATCTGCAGCAGGATACGTACCGAGTTCTGGTACGGGTAGCTCTCCGCGATCTGCACGGCGTCCCCCCGCTCGGCGGTGGCCACGAACGCCCGCCAGCGCCGCAGGCTCTCGTCGGTGTACGACTCGGCGGTGTAGGATGCGAACAGCTGCGCCCCGGTCGTGCGGCCCGCTGGGTGGAGGGAACCGCCCACGTTCAGCGGGTGGTCCGGCTGGGCCTCCAGGAAGCACGACACCGCGAGGCCGCGTTGCGCCAGCGTCGCGGCGAGGACACCGGCGGTGGTCGTCTTGCCCGAGCCAGGCAGCCCTTCAATCAAGATGAGCTTGGTATCACGCATTGCGGCGCTATGCTAGCAGACGAGGGTACGGGTACTCCTCGCCGGTGCCGTGTCTTGAGCGCGTCATGGTGTGCCGAGGACTGACAGCGGATTCGCCGTCGCACGGGGCAGATGGCCTAGTCGCCAAAGGACAGAGCTGCCGACCGTCTCGTAAGCGTCCATGATCTCCATCCGTTCCCTCGTGGTCTTCACCCTGTGCCCCTTTCTCATCGACCAACCGGACGTGGTGTCCAGCATGGCCGCAGATGGAGCATACCTCCCACTTTATCTCACTGTGCGTTACC
>JAMCTA010000136.1 GCA_023381895.1 Chloroflexota bacterium | reverse complement strand
GGCCACTATGCAGAAGATGACAACTTCTTTGGATCAAGTATCGACAACCCGCCACTGCACGCGCTGTCGTCTGTCAGCGCTGGCGGCAATGGTGTATTTGCCTCTAACCCATCCTCAACGTTCCCCACCCAGACCTACAACGATGCCAACTACTGGGTCGACGTCGTGTTTACTCTAGTGGCACCGCCTACCCCTACCCCCACCGCGACGGCGACAGTGTCGCCGTGTCCGTGCAGTCTCTGGAGCAGCAGCGCGACACCGGTGCATCCCTCCGTCAACGATCCTCAGCCCGTCGAGCTCGGCGTCAAGTTCGCATCCTCTGAACCCGGCTACATCAAGGGCATCCGTTTCTACAAGGGCAGCGCCAACACCGGCCCGCACGTCGCGGACCTCTGGTCAGCTTCCGGTCAGCTCCTCGCCGAAACCGGCTTCACCAGCGAGACCGCCTCCGGATGGCAGGAGGCCGACTTCACCACTCCCGTCGCCATCCAGCCCGGACAGGTGTACATCGCCGCCTACCACACCGCCAGCGGCAACTACGCCGAAGACGATGGTGGGTTCACGGTAGCAGTGGTCACCCCACCCCTCACCGCTCTCGCCAGTGGCAGCAGCGGCGGCAATGGCGTCTACGTCTACTCCTCCGGCAACGCCTTCCCCACCCAGACCTACAACAATGCCAACTACTGGGTCGACGTCGTCTTCGTCACCTCGGTGCCAACGGCAACTGCGACTGCCACTTCTACGGCTGCTATCACGGCAACGTCGACGCCGGCGCAATCCCCATCAGCGACGTCTACGATCGCACCTACGGCGTCTTCTACGGCAACAGCGACTCCCACACCCTGACTCATTGGAGTGTCTTGGCATAATAGTCGAGATATAGGGGCCGCGTCTCTACATCTGAGCACATCTGCCAGCAATCTTTCCTCCAGGGCATTAGCGGGGCCATCTCCTGCGCTTCCTTCTTCGGTCCAAGTGGACAGAAGAATGTCCCGACGTGAACACGCCTGCACGCGCAGACGTGGCATTCACTCTTCATTCATTGTAGTGACCTAGAGTGGCACGTGATGAATCGCAGTGAGACATCTTGCGAAGTGATCCTTCGCACAGCCAACAGCGACGTTGGTTCAGAGCGTCTCACTGCGACATCGAGCGCAAGGACGTCACCGCCATTCATAGGCCCCAAGAGGAGATAGCGGCATGATCACCAATGATGTCGTTCTGCATGAGGGCGTAGCGATTCCTCAGCCTGGCCTGGTGAATCTATATGGTTGCGAGGTAGGAGCCGGAACGAGAATAGGTGCGTTCGTCGAGATTCAGCGAGGCGTGGTGATTGGATCGAACTGTAAGGTGTCCAGCCACTCATTTCTGTGCAAGGGAGTGCGGATCGAGGATGGAGTTTTCATCGGACACGGCGTGATGTTCATCAACGACCTGTTCCCGAGCGCTGTCAATGAGGATGGCAATCTGCAGAACGAGGCAGATTGGGTTCTGGCGGAGACGGTGGTGGAGAGTAGAGCCTCCATTGGAACGAACGCCACTATTCTCGGCGGTGTTCGGATCGGCCACGGGGCTCTAATTGGTGCCGGAGCAGTGGTGACGCACGATGTACCACCCCATGCCATCGTCCTTGGCGTTCCTGCCCATGTGGTAGGCGATACACGTGTCCGCCGGCCACAGGTTCCTCCGCGTGTGATCGCCGCAGCTGGTTAGTGATGCCGGCGAAAGCACTCGCAACGGCTCGTGTGCAGTGGTGAATGCCGTGTTCAAAACGAAAGCCTTGCCTCTCAAACGAGGACGAGCCGGAACTGGAGAAATCGAAGTATGATCCGCATTGCAATCATTGGCTATGGTTACTGGGGACCGAATCTCGCACGAAACGTCGCTGATGCCCCAGGAACCTGCCTCGTCGCCGTGAGCGATGCTCGTCCTGAGCGCTTGGAGATGGCACGGCGGCGACATCCAGAAGCCCTACTCTCGACCAATTGTGAAGATGTCCTGTCTGATTCCGGCGTCGATGCTGTAATCATCGCGACCCCGGTTGAGAGCCACTTCGATCTCGCCAGTAGAGCACTCGAAGCTGGCAAGCACGTGTTGCTCGAGAAGCCGATGACAGCAACGGCCGCCCAGGCCGAGGCTCTCGTTTGCGACGCAAAACACCGTGGGTTGACTCTGATGGTCGATCACACCTTCGTCTATAGCAGCGCCGTTCGCAAGATCAAGGAGCTCGTCGACGGCGGTGAGCTGGGAGAGATGTACTACTTCGATGCAATGCGGATCAATCTAGGGCTGTTTCGGCACGATGTAAACGTTGTGTGGGATCTAGCCGCCCACGATCTTTCTATCCTCGACTATCTTGTGCCATTTCGACCGCGGGCGATCGCTGGGACCGGAGTGAGCCACGTTGTTGGTCAGCTAGAGAACATTGCCTATCTCACGGTGTTCTTCAATAGCCCTCTCATCGCCCACATCAATGTGAACTGGCTGGCACCGGTCAAGGTACGTCAAACGCTCATCGGTGGCAGCAAGAAGATGATCCTCTTCAACGACATCGAGCCGAGCGAAAAGGTCAAGGTGTATGACCGTGGAATCACGCTGGTCGAAGCGGCGTCCGGTAGGCAAACCAGCGATCAGTTGCTCATCGGCTATCGCATCGGTGACGTGTGGGCCCCTCAGCTCGACATTACCGAAGCGTTGAGAACTGAAGTGTTGCACTTCGTACAGTGCATCGTGCGACGTACCGCTCCCCTCACCGACGGTGAAGCAGGACTGCGCGTGGTGCGTCTTCTCGAGGCAGCAACATGGTCGATGCTGAATCACGGGGCGGTCGTCGAGCTCCCGTGAACTCCAAAGGAGGTGGTGGCGTGATTCCATTTGTTGACCTTCGTGCGCAATACCACTCGATCAAAGACGAGATCGATCGTGCAGTCGCGGGCGTTCTGGAAAGCTCGCAGTTCGTGCTGGGCAAGGAAGTTGCCGCGTTCGAGGAGGAGTTCGCTGCCTATGTGCGGACCCGGCACGCCGTCGCTGTCAACTCGGGTACGAGCGCTCTCCACCTATCCCTCCTTGCCTTCCACGTGGGTCCTGGTGATGAGGTCATCACGACACCCTTCACCTTCGTCGCGACTGCGGCAGCAATACGCTATGTTGGCGCTCGCCCTGTCTTCGTCGACATCGATCCGCTCACCTACAACCTAGATCCAAGACAGATCGAAGCTGCCATCACCGAACGGACGCGTGCGATTCTCCCAGTCCACCTATACGGGCAGCCAGCGGACTTGGACTCGATACTCACCGTTGCCCGCCGCCACCATCTGGCGGTCATTGAGGATGCGTGCCAGGCGCACGGTGCAGAGTATCGAGGCGAGCGCGCCGGCAGTCTTGGTGACGTTGGCTGCTTCAGCTTCTATCCCGGCAAGAATCTTGGCGCCTACGGGGAGGGCGGAATACTGGTCACGAACGATCAGGAAGTTGCCCATACCGCTCGGCTACTACGTGATTGGGGTCAAGAGCATCGCTACCATCACGACCTCGCCGGGTTCAACTACCGGATGGAGGCATTTCAAGGGGCGATTCTCCGTGTGAAGCTCAAGTACCTCGAGGCGTGGACAGAGGCTCGTCGCGCTCACGCTGCTCTCTATTCGGAACTGCTCTCTGGAACACGAGTAGTGACTCCGTTCACGATGCCAGAAGCTCGTCACGTGTTTCACGTATACGCCGTGGCTGTGGCGCATCGGGAAACTGTTCAATCGGCTCTCGAGAGTCGGAGCGTCCACACGGGCATCCACTACCCTATCCCGGTCCACCTGCAACGAGCTTACACGGACCCCGCCTTTCCAGAAGGATCGTTGCCCGGTGCCGAGAAGGCGGCGCAGCAGGTCCTTTCGCTCCCGATGTTCCCAGAGTTGCGGGAGGATCAGATCCGCGCTGTTGCAGCCGCTCTGCGAGAGGTGACCTCGTATGCCTCAGTCTGAGGCTGCTGGAGCCCGCTCCGTCAGGGCGGTGCATGGCCAGCGCACAATTTCCCCGGATCCAGATTTCGAAGTAGGTTGGGCCACTTACCTGCGCGCCCACTACCAGCGGGAAGGGTTGTTCCGACTGTATGACCGCTTTCGATCTAGTGACGGAGACTTCGAGTCCCGAATGCGCCGTGTGTGCTGGCAAGCACTGGCACAGCGCTGCGGACACGGGCTGCAGATAGATCCAGAAGTTGGATTCAAGCATATCGAGACATTCGAGATAGGCAGCGGGGTCTTTATCGGTGCCCAGACCTACATTCAGGGGCGCTTTGATGGGCATTGCGTCATTGGCGATCACGTGTGGATTGGGCCACAGGCGTACTTCGACGCTCGGGACCTCATCATTGAAGAATACGTGGGCTGGGGGCCTGGGGCCAAGGTGCTCGGATCTGTACACTCGGCTCATCCCCCCGATGTACCAATCATCCAGACCGATCTCGAGATCAAGCCCGTGCGCATCGAAGCGTGGGCTGACATTGGAGTCAATGCAGTCGTGTTGCCGGGAGTCACCGTGGGAAGAGGAAGCATCGTCGGTGCTGGCGCTGTCGTGACGCGAGACGTGCCGCCGTTCAGCGTCGTGGCCGGAGTTCCGGCTCGGGTTCTTCGGATGCGGACGCCGCGTGAGGAAGGGTGAGTAGGGTGGAACTGCGCAATCGGCGGGTCATCATTACGGGCGGCGCAGGCCTCATTGGATCGCACATTGCCGACCTCGCAGTCCAGCAGGGTGCGCGAGAGATCGTCGTCATCGACAATCTCTCGCGCGGCCGCCTGGAGAACTTGGAATGGGCTCGACAGCACGGTCCGGTCACCTTTGTTCAAGCAGATATTAGGGATCGCGATCTCTTGCTCACCCAGTTCCGAGGCTGTGATGTCGTTTTCCACCAAGCAGCGATCCGGATCACCCAGTGCGCTGAAGAGCCCCGCCTAGCCTTGGAGGTGCTTGCCACAGGTACGTTTAATGTCCTCGAAGCAGCAGTGCGGACTGGTGCCGGCAAGATCATTGCAGCATCATCCGCATCTATCTACGGACTTGCCAGCCACTTCCCGACCGAGGAGTCGCATCCACCCTACAACAACCGCACCTTGTACGGTGCAGCAAAGATATTCGATGAGGGCATGCTGCGCAGCTTTTACGACATGTATGGATTGAACTACCTAGCTCTGCGCTACTTCAACGTCTATGGCCCGCGGATGGACACCTACGGGGCTTACACCGAAGTGCTTGTGCGCTGGATGGAGCGCCTTGCAGCCGGTCAACGCCCGCTTATCTTCGGCAATGGCACTCAAACGATGGACTTCGTGTTCGTCGAAGACATCGCTCGTGCCAACATCCTCGCCGCTCAGAGCGCTGTTACTGATGAGGTATTCAACGTTGCGAGTGGGAGCGAAACCAGCTTGACTGAGCTCGCCCGTACATTAGCGCAGGTGATGGGAGTGCCTGTTGAGCCGGAATACGGGCCTGAGCGCAAGGTCAATCCCGTTCCGCGACGGTTGGCCAGTACCCGCAAGGCCCGGGAAATCCTCCACTTCGAGGCACAGACTCCTCTAGAGGACGGCCTGCGCAAACTGGTTGTGTGGTGGCAAAAGTCGAGAACAACCCAGGAGGTGCTGCATGCTCGCAACTGAAACGGTTCACGTGATACCAGTCGCCAAGCCGTGGATGGACGAGCAAGAGGCCACTGCGGCGCGGCGAGCCATTCTCAGCGGATGGGTCACGCAAGGGCCAGAAGTAGCGGCCTTTGAACACGAGTTTGCTGCTGCAGTGGGAGCAGCGCACGCGTGTGCAGTGGCGAACTGCACTACAGCACTCCACCTCGCGCTACTCGTGGCAGGAGTGCAGCCGGGCGACGAAGTCATCACCGTGAGTCATTCGTTCATCGCCACCGCCAATGCTGTGCGCTACTGCGGTGCTCTACCCGTCTTCGTTGATATCCAGCCCCACACCTACAACATCGATGCGTCGAAAATTCGGGTGGCGATTTCTCCTCGTACTCGCGCTATTCTGGCCGTTCATCAGATGGGCCTTCCCTGTAACCTGACAGCAATCCTCGCGGTTGCGCGTGAGTTCGACATTCCAGTCATCGAGGATGCCGCTTGCGCTACGGGAAGCGAGATCGAGATTAATGGTAGCTGGCAGCGCATCGGAAAGCCGCACGGTGACATCGCATGCTTTTCGTTTCATCCTCGCAAGGTCATTACGACTGGAGACGGTGGAATGCTGACAACATCCCGGGCCGGCTGGGACGAGCAGTTCCGACTGCTCCGACAACACGCAATGTCCGTTCGCGATACCGAGCGTCACTATGCGCGCACGGTGGCGTTTGAATCGTACACCAAGCTTGGATTCAACTTCAGAATGACAGACATTCAAGCGGCGGTGGGGCGCGTGCAACTCTCCCGACTTGATACGATCGTGGCTCGACGCCGTGCCCTTGCTGAGCGTTATCGTGAGCTCCTCGACGATATTCCTGGGCTGGAACTTCCATTTGAGCCAGCATGGGCACGGAGCAACTGGCAAAGCTTTTGTGTCCGGCTGCCCTCGCTGTGTGATCAGCAGCAAGTCATGCAGGAGCTACTCGATGCAGGAGTATCGACCCGCCGCGGGGTCATGTGCGCTCATCGTGAGCCGGCATATCAACAAGAGCCCTGGCGCTGCCAGGACGCTTCGTGCAGCCGCTCACCGTGCTTGCATCTCAACGAGAGCGAGCACGCTCAAGATTCGACGATCATCCTACCGCTCTATCACACGATGACAGAAGCCGACCAAGACACGGTAGCCACAGCGTTGCGGCATGCCTGCACACCTCAGTCCTAGCGTGACGGCGATGCATGGCCGGCTTTCAACTCAACGCAACAAGGCTACATTCTCAAGCGACATACGTGAGTCGAAGGACCTGCGATCATGGTTGAGCCCACAGTATCAATGATCGTTCCCAACTACAACTACAGCCACTACGTAGATCAAGCGCTGGAGAGCCTACTCGAACAGTCGCTCAGATCACTAGAAGTTATCGCTATCGACGATGCTTCCACTGACGACTCGGTCGAGCACATCCGGCACTACACCACCGACCCGCGCGTCCGGATGATCACACATCAGACAAATTGCGGACACATCGCCACCTACAACGAAGGCATATCGCTAGCTCGCGGGGCATACATCGGCCTACTCTCGGCTGACGATTACTGCTTGGATTCACGCACTCTCGACCGCCAGGTCGAGCTGTTCACAAGCTCGAAACGTATTGGATTGGTCTACTCGGCGCACATCCTCGTTGAAGAGAACGGGCATACAATGACGGCGATACCGTGGGCGAATGATCGGGTAGCCTGCGGCCTCGACGAATTTCGAACACTCATGTGGAGCAACTACATCCCTGCATCCGGAACCTTGCTTCGCCGCACGGTGCACGACGGCGTTGGGCTCTACGATGCCCATCTACCCCATGCCGCCGACTGGGACCTGTGGCTGCGTACTGTAGCTCACCACGATGCTGGTTACATCTCACAACCACTGTGGGCTTACCGCCAGCACGAACGAAATATGAATCATCGGTATGTTTCGCCTGTGCAGGCGACTCGTGAGCTCATCGTGGTACTCCAAAAGGCTTTTGCGTCACTGCCAAAGGATGCACCCAATGATATTCGCGCATCACGCCGGGCTGTGTTCCGCCACGCACTGCTTCAGTCAGCCTGGGTCGATCTCTATTACGGGCGCTATGGGCGGGCTTGGCGTGGCGTCGGATATGCACTTGGACACCGCCCGGGCATCGCACTGTCTCGCGAAGGGGCCGGACTTCTCCGCCACCTGATCCTGAATGGAACCGTCAGACGCGGGCGCCTCAGAATGCAGAAGCTCGCCAGGTTGCTTACCCCTTCCGCAAACCAGCGGCGCGATTCCTAGAGTGCTCCCTGTGATGAAGATCACGGCACCTACAAGCAACCTCTTGCTGCTGACAGCGCGACACCGTGACGGACACCAGACGGACATCAAACGACCGCAACGCATCTTGTATGTTCCAATTCTTTTCTTTCCTGATGCTTGGAATGGAATTATGGAGCATTTGCGTTTACTCCTGTCCGGACTTGACCGGACTGCGTTCGAGCCGCTTGTTGCTGTGCGACCAGGAGATGGTCCACAGACGCTGCGATTGGCAGGGCTCACGAGCTCGCGACCGCTCACCATGCCGAAACACTACAGCACGCTGCAGTTTGCCGCTCTCTGTCGCCATGAGCGCATCGCTCTCATCCACGTGCACACCTCTAGCGTGGGAGGTGTGGCAAAGTTGGCGGTGGGAGCACAGCTTGGTGGAGTCCGCTGTTTGATGGTGACGTATCACCTTGTGCAGGTCCGCCGGCTTGGACTGTGCACAAGACTCGTCAACCAACTCGCTCATCGACTGCTTCTCTGCCGAACCGTTGCAGTCTCTCGCGCCGTCTCGGGATCGCTTATCCACGCCGGAGCGGTCGCACTACATCGAATGACGGTGATCTACAACGGCGTGGAGGACTTGGAGGAGCAGGTTTCTCAAGCACAGGTTGTCAAACGTGAGGACCCCACGGTACAGGTAGGTTACTTTGGCCGGCTGGCCAAGGAGAAGGGTGTACGCCATCTCCTCGAGGCGATTGCCCAAGCGTCTCAGCGCTACGGTGCCTTGCGAGCGCTGATCGTTGGCGACGGTTACCAGCGACAAGAGCTCGAGCAACTGGTGCTGACGCTGGGCCTGTCTGAGCGCGTACAGTTCGTGGGTCACCGCGACGATGCACGCCAGTTGATGCGAAAAGTCGACATAATTGTTCTTCCTTCACTCGTGGAAGGATTTAGCGTCGTATTGGTCGAGGCAATGGAGAGTGGGAAGCCAGTGATCGCATCGCGTATCCCTGGAGTTGCTGATGAGGCGGTTGTGGAGGGTGTCACGGGACTCCTCACCGACCCGGGGAAGAGCGATCAGCTAGCGTCGGCCTTAGTGCGGCTTGCAGAGGCTCCGGAACTGCGTGCAGCGATGGGCGCTCAGGCCCGCGAGCGCTTTCGTCGCTACTTTCATAGCAGGGTGATGGTTCAGAAACTCGATCATGAGTACCGAAGCTTGCTGGGGCTTCAGCCGATCGGAAGGAGGGGTGCATTGTCGTGATAATCGCACGACGGACACTCTTGGCGGCATCAGCACTTGCCCTCTGCGGACTGACGGGGTGTTCCCCCGAATCGTTGCTGCAGCCTAAGAGCACGGCAATCTGGTCATCCGTGAGTTTAGCCCGCCGCCTTCCGGCTCAGTCAGCCCAGGCTTCAGCATCGCCTGCAACAACCCCAACGGGCTACGCCGTAGAAGGAATCTTCATCGATGCAACACGCACGCTGCGGAGTATCAGCCCGCTCATTTATGGACTAGCAGGCGGAGACGCGGCACTCTTTCAACAGGTGCGACCCACGTTGATGCGTTGGGGCGGCAATCCGTCGAGTCGCTACAACTGGACCCTCGGCAATGCGTGGAATGCTGGACGCGATTACTTCTTCGAGAATGGGAACTACGGCTACACCTCGGGGCTTGACCATCAGCCTGCAGGTGTTGCCGATGCATTCGTGAAAACCAATCGATCAGTTGGTGCGCAGATACTTCTCACTATTCCAGCCCTGGGCTGGGTTGCCAAAGATGACAACGCTCAGAGCCGGTCGCTGAATGTCCCTGCCGGGGGTGGTCCGGCACTGCCGCACACTGACGGTGCAATTGCGGGCTACGATCCAACAACCAATCGAAAGCGAACATCGGTGCCTTCGCTGGCGAAGAACGGTGCTTCCTCCCCTACAACCGCCGTGAGTATGACTGAGTGGGTGGAGCACTGCGTCGCGACGTTTGGTACTGCCTCTGCCGGAGGGCTTCGCTACTACGCAATCGACAACGAGCCGGACATCTGGGACGTGACGCACACCGATGTACATCCGGCGCGAATGGGCTATGACGACATGCTCACCATGTTCCTTGACTATGCTTCGGCTATCAAACAGGTCGATCCATCAGCATTGGTCAGTGGCCCGGTTCTCTCGGGATGGACGGGCTTCTTCTTCTCTTCCTTGGACCGAGGAAACGACAACTTCAGAACCGCTGCCGATCGAAAAGCACACGGAGGGGTTCCGTTCCTGTTGTGGTGGCTGCAGCAAGTACGTCAACACGATGAGAAGAATGGTAGACGTACGCTTGATGTGCTCGACGTGCACTTTTATCCCCAGGCGGGTGAGTACTATCCGGGGGGAAACAGTGTCAAGATGGACGCTTTACGGTTGCGCTCAACGCGCAGTCTGTGGGATCCCACCTACGTCGACGAGAGCTGGATTGCCAGAACGCCCGATGAGACGGGTCGACTTGGGGTCGTAGAACTCGTCCCGCGGCTGCGTCGCTGGGTTGACCGGTATTACCCAGGGACGAAGATAGCGCTGACCGAGTGGAACTGGGGCGCAGATGGCTCTCCCAACGGGGCACTCGCCGTTGCTGAGGTGCTAGGGATTTTTGGCCGAGAAGGACTCGATCTCGGAGCCTACTGGCAGGCACCAGCCGCGCACAGTCCAGGAGCGATCGCGTTCCAGGCCTATCGGAATTATGACGGCGCGGGAGCGGCATTCGGTGACGAAGCCCTCCAAGTCGCAGTCACAAATACCGATCGAGTGTCTTGCTATGCCGCGCGCCATACTGCCCGCGGCCTGCTTACGGCTGTCACATTGAATAAGCACCCTACGGAGCCAACGACGGTACAAGTTCGGCTTGGTGGCACGGAAGGGCTTAAAGAAGTGCGGCGTTTCCAGTACGTGGGTGCTGCCGGGTCACAACTTCTACAGCTTCATCCGTTGACCAAGGTTACTTCGACCTTCAGCACAACATTGCCACCCTACTCCATTACAGTGTGGGAACTGCTGGATGCATGAGGGCCCACGCTTCTCTCTTTTCCCGGCAGTGTCGCTGCTGCGGCGTATCCATCACCGGCTCAGGCAACACTCACCCGTGAGTCAACTGCTCGGAGTCGCTATCCGGCCACGTTTCACGCGTGCTGGACTACTGATACAGATTCCTGGCTGGCCACTGGTCAAAGTGACCAATCGGGGTGGTCGTGTTGAAGTCGCGAACTGCACGTTCTTTCCCGGCGTGCGTCTCGAGTGCTGGTCGAACGCACGTCTCGTGATTGGTAATGGAACCTACCTCAACCGCAACACGGAAGTTATCGCCGCTCAGGAAGTCACCATCGGCAAGGACTGTAAAATTGCCTGGGATGTCGTGATCATGGACACCGATCAGCACGGAGTAGGTGAAGACACGAGAATCTCCAAGCCAGTCCACATTGGCAATCGTGTGTGGATCGGGTGTCGGGCAATTATTCTCAAGGGTGTCACCATTGGTGATGACAGTGTTGTCGGAGCGGGAGCGATCGTGACCAAGGATGTGCCCCCGAAGACGGTGGTGGTAGGACAGGCAGCACGCGCCGTGAGGACGCTGCCATGATCCGGTAGAGCCCAGCCAGGCTTGGCGCAAGGGTGACTTCTCCGGGCGGTTTCGCTCAAAGGGATTCCTTCCCTTTCCGCTGCAGCATAAGGACAGCCGCTGCACGCTCATTCGAGTTCGCTGTTACTAAATCCTTCCATGCTGCTCTTGCAATCCTAGGCGACCAGACGCAGTTCGTCGTTGGCCGCGTCGGTGGCAGGGCGTCCTGGTAGGATGCTGCCGATGTGGCGGAGGACGGCATCGGGATCGGCCTGGAAGCGCTCGACTTCCGCTGTCTGATACCACGGTGGCATGCCGTCGGTCCCGCTGCGCTGGGTGCTCATCCGCGACCCGCAGGGTGCCTTCGCCACCCAAGCGCTCCTCTGCACCGACCTGGACGCCACGCCCGAGCAGATCCTCACCTGGTTCGTGCTGCGCTGGCAACTCGAAGTGACCTGGGAAGAGGCCCGACGCCACCTCGGCGTCGAAACCCAGCGCCAGTGGTCAGACCTGGCGATCCGCCGGACGACCCCGGCCGTGCTCGGCTTGTTCTCCCTGGTCACGCTCCATGCCCACCAGCAGGCGGAACGGACGCCGACCCCCGTCCGCCGCGCCGCCTGGTATCCGAAAGCCCTCCCCACCTTTGCGGATGCGCTCGCCCTCGTTCGTCGCGAACTCTGGGTGCACGAGGGTTTTGCGCTGTCCGCTCGCGACCCCGATATCATAAAACTCCCACGCAAGTTCGTGGAGCATCTGACCGAAACCCTCGCCTACGCCGCTTGAAGGGCCAAAGTCGAGATGACACGATGTTGAATTTACTGGCAGTGTCGGTGGCATTCGTATCGTTCTCCTGACATCTACTGACATAACTTGTCACCTTCGCCACGGCCCAGTTCATTCTGAGCGTTGTTGCCCTTCGTATGGTTTGCCTGTGCAAGCACGTCTGGTGCAGTTGGTGGGAGCGAGACAATGACGCACAGAGTAAATCTCCTGGGAGTTCAAATCGATGCAGTAGAGCGCGAAGCCGCGCTATCGATGGTGGAGCGCGCAATCATTAGTCGCCGTCCACATCAGGTGGTGACGATCAACGTCGACTTTCTGAAGCTGGCGAAGCAGGATAGCGCCTACCGACACCTGCTCAACACTGCAGACCTTGCAGTTGCAGATGGCATGCCACTCGTGTGGGCTTCACGCATGCTCGGCGTACCGCTTCCTGAACGCATCACCGGGATGGACATCGTGTGCGGTCTGGCAAGTCGCGCACGACACGCCCGCTACCGCTTTTATCTACTCGGCGCTGCTCCGGGAGTGGCAGAGCGTGCAGGCGCCGTGTTGGAAGAGCGCTACCCCGGCGCAGAAGTGTGCGGCGCCTATGCCCCTCCCTTCGGATCATTCTCAACCAGCGAAAACGACAAGATGGTCGAGCTGATCCAAGCCGCTCGCCCTGACGTCCTCCTCGTGGCCTTCGGGGCACCACGTCAAGACATTTGGATCCGCGAGTACATGACCCGGCTGGCTGTCCCGGTATCGATAGGTGTTGGTGGAACCCTTAACTTTCTTGCTGGGAATATCCGAAGAGCACCATCATGGATGCAAGAAGCTGGCCTCGAGTGGCTCTTCCGCCTGTCTCAGGAGCCCGGGCGCCTATGGCGTCGCTATCTCTTCGGTGATCTGCCAATCTTCCTTGAACTGTTGACTGAGCCCCTGGCTTTCGAAGAGCCCGAGCTCGATCCCCTTGAACGGGGGACAGCGTTGTCATCATCACCAGCTGTCTCCTATCGACAGCGCTAGCGACTGGAGAGCAGAGAGCTGTCGTGAATAATCTACTGATTGTTCCTGATGGAGAACTCATGCCCTCCGTCCAGCCAATGGCGGGCGCTCCATCGCTACGGGGAGAAGTCCATGCCACCACGTTTCGCCGCCATCACGTCTACATGGTGGTGAAGCGCGGGCTGGACTTGGTGCTGGCATCACTCCTTCTCGTTACGCTGCTGCCACTCTTCCTCATCGTGGCAGTGCTCATCAAAGTCGACTCTCCAGGACCGGTCTTCTATTTACAGCGCAGAGTGGGGCTGCGCGGACATCCCTTCTCAATCGTCAAGTTCCGCTCAATGCGCGTCGGAGCTGATCGCGAGATTCCAACGCTGTTGCCACGCAATGACGTGGATGGTCCACTCTTCAAGCTTCGCAATGATCCTCGTGTGACCCGGGTTGGGAGGCTGCTACGTCGCACCAGCATCGATGAACTGCCACAGCTCATCAACGTCATCCTAGGCCAGATGAGTCTCGTTGGCCCCCGGCCACCCCTGGCACACGAAGTAGCGCAGTATACTCTCGAGCAGCACGGTCGCCTCGAAGTCATTCCGGGCCTAACCGGACTGTGGCAGGTGAGTGGGCGGAGCGATCTTCCGTTTGAGCTCGGCGTCCGCCTCGACCTCTACTATGTGGAACACCTCAGCTTACTGCTTGACCTCCAGATCCTGATCCACACGATTCCCGCCGTCATCCGGACTCGTGGCGCCTACTAGCCTGTTCATGATATGACCTCCGATCGCTGGTTGAGGATGAGGCGGCTGAGTCGCTGAACGAAGTGGTCGAGAGTCATTGTGCTCTCGATAAACCGCCTCCCATTCCTACCCCAAGCCGCTACGTCGTCAGGGTGGTTCAACAGGTAAATGATGGCTTCGCGGAGCTCATTGTGGTCGTGCGGGTGAACATACGTTCCAGTCTGGGCGGCACAATGGTCTGAGGTAGCGCCGTAAGGAAAGCCAGGCTCGATAGGTAGATCGTCCGATCGTGGCAAACCGTGTGGACCGCGGACGACGTCGCGCTGCCCCCTGGTCTGACTCACGATCACCGTCTTCCCCATCGCAAACGCCTCGAGAATGACGGTGATGCCTGCTTGGAATTCACACTCGTGCAGTGGTACCACAACGAAGCGGCACTCTGCGTAGAGCTGCCGCAAGTCTTGGTAGTTGAACCTGGTGACGGTCACGTTGGAAGGGAGAGTGCGGCCTTCAGTCTCGTCCTTGCGGCGAGACCAGTAACTCGCCGCGGCAATAACCACGTGAACGTCGAGACCTCGCACCGCTTCGATGAGTGTGGAATAGTCGCGAAGCTCGAGCCCCACCGCGCAGATCTTGCTGGCAAGCGGTTCATCGCCTGGACGCCAGAAGCGCTCATCTACTTGGTAGGGAAGGAGACTGACGCGCTCAGGAGGCACGTGCAGCGTGTGAATCAGATGCCATCGCTGCAATGAGGAGTGACATACGATAGCGTCGATGTGTGTGTGAAGGTGCATACCGCGCAGGAACCAGCGCTTCCAGCGTGTGGTCAGCAGGTGACCGAGCATGACGTGACGTTGAGGACTGCGAGTCATCTTCAAGAAGAGTGCCAGGGGCAGACCGATATTCTCAGCGTCAGTGAAGATGATGTCGAAGTCGCGACGGCGGAGGAACGCAAGGAACGCTTGAGCTACCGGTAGCGACCTGTGACCTGCAAGCAGTCGCAACAAAGGGTGACGCTGTACGTCGGTACGGAAGAGGACCTTGGCCCCAAGAGCCCGCGCCAGTTCAACGTAGTCCTTGCGTGGTGATTGATCCTCGGAAACCTTGCGGTTCAAGTTCGAATCAGGAGTGGCTGAGATGACGAGCAGAATTCGAGTGCTGTCCGGCTTGATCACGTCGAACCTCCCATTATGCTGCGAGCTTGTTGTGGATAATTCCGTAACATCATGAGTCGAACCTTGCGCTCTGGCCACTTGGTGGCTCTCAATTCATCCGCTTGTCAGGCTGGCGCGATACACCCAAGCAGTGGCGCATCGCGGAATGTGAGGGAGCCCGTGAACAGCAGGATTATCAAGGCTGAGTTTGCGTCCCGGATCCACTTCCGGGGCGCACCTCTGGGTAGAGCTGATGGCCTTCGGCGGAGATGCTGTTCCAGCTCGGTAGCGCTGTCTCTTCCACGTATGCGTCAAGACAGAATGGTCATTGCGAGCCTACAACGGGTTGCCGCCGACAAGGACCTGGCTGTCTAGCGTATTTGACATAACGTGCAATGTTTCCAGTCGAAACATCACCGATGAATTCTGAACAGTACGTGAACTCAGTGTGCGGCAGGAGCAATCAGTTTCTCACCCTGCTGGGCCAGCCGCAGCACATCACACCTGAGCAAGCGCTTGTGCTCTTCGCTGCACGAGTCTCCGAGAACACTTCGATCTGTCCACAACTGCTAGACAGCGTCCGGTCCATTAGGGATTGGAACACCGTTCTCGCGACTGCTGCACGCCACGGAGTGTCGGACTTGCTACAAAG
Organism: Chloroflexota bacterium; assembly: GCA_023381895.1. Next base: position 63,424 of record JAMCTA010000136.1, on the reverse strand, counting down.
AGTTTTGGCGACTAAACCTGTTGCGGATCACGTTCCTGAATGGGCGCGAGAATCCTTAGATGAACAGCACGCCCAATCCAGGCGCCAAGCACTCTCGCTGATGTTGCAGCTCTCTCAAATACTGCGCAGCTTCTCCGCTTCCGGTGTCTCTCCGACGGTGATCAAAGGCGCCGCATTAGCGCTAACTATGTATCCGCACCCTTCTCTAAGGCCAATGGGGGACATCGATCTCATTGTTCCGAAAAGTGATCTGGATAGTGCGTCTGCTGTTCTGGAGCGCCTTGGCTATGAGGAAAAGCCATTGTACTACAGTCAAGCCTTCAACCGGCGTCACGGCTACCACGTGCGCTACGTCGATCCGGCTAGTTCACGACTTGCGATAGAGCTTCATTGGGACCTTGTGCGCCAGCGAGAGCACCGGCACGGCCTTAGGGCACGTGACCTCGCACTATTCAGTGAGCAGACACTGCTTCGGCTTGATCCGATGAGAGAGCCGGTCGATGTGATGCTCCTGAAGCCGTCAGCACATCTGGTGTATCTCTGCGTCCACGCTGGAGCCGCAGATCATGCCTTCGGTCGGCTCATCTGGCTGACCGATGCTGCAGTGCTCGCCGCAAGACTCACCGTCCCGGAATGGAAGGTGGTTGTACGGCTGGCCAAGGGTGCGAGCGGTGCGACCGCAACCTACATCGCACTGGCGCTCGCTCAGTTGCTGCTTGATGCACCAATTCCTCGCTATGTCCTTGACGCGCTCCGGCCGCCGCCGGGCTACTTGTGGATCGTGGGTCGAGTGCTCCATCCGGCAGCGCTCCTCGAGGCTCCTAGTGACGAGCGCCGCACAATCATCAAGTATTTTGGCGTTGACCAGCCGATGCGAACGGTAGCAGTGCTCTGCGAGCATCTGCTTCCTCCTCCAGAAGCAATGCTCGTCTATGACGCTGACCGCGCCTTGCGGAGCATGCGTGAGGCATATATCCACCGCTTCTTGCACTTGACGCAGCTTGGGGTGGCAAAAGCCTGGACCGGTGTCGTGAGCAGAGATTCAAATGCCTCGGCACAGCACGACCGACATCGTCAGCTCTAACTGCCAAGCTGTGCTATTCTGGCAACCGGCGTACCGTGATGCTGCCAGCAGTGACTGCCATGCGCCAGTATCGAGCCAGTAGCCACACCGTTACCGCGTAGCGGTCTCCACCTTGTCAGCGAGTTCAGCGTGCCAGCGCCACGCTGTCTGAACGATGGTTTCGAGACTGGAATACTGCGGACGCCAATCCAGAACTCTTAACGCTTGCGTGGGATCGGCGACGAGGGCAGGAGGATCACCCGAACGGCGCGGGCCGACATGAGTTGGGACACGCAAGCCACCAATCCGCTCCACAGTAGTCAGAACTTCGCGAACAGAGTAGCCGCGACCGGTTCCGAGATTGACCGCGAGGCTCTCACCACCGCGTGTCAGGTGCTGCAACGCCAGAGCGTGTGCCTCAGCCAAATCGGCGACGTGTATGTAGTCACGAATCGCTGTCCCGTCAGGGGTTGGATAATCATCACCGTAGACTTCCAACAGAGGGCGTTGACCGGCTGCCGCTTGGATCGCCAATGGTATGAGGTGTGTCTCAGGATGGTGAACCTCACCAAGTTCACCATCTGGGTCCGCCCCCGCTGCATTGAAGTAGCGGAGAGCGGCGAAGCGCAGACCATAGGCCTGCGCATACCACCGGAGAGCGTGTTCGACGAACAGCTTCGATTCACCATACGGACTCACGGCGGCCTGGGGATGATCCTCAGTGAGCGGCAGTCGTTGGGGCATGCCGTAGGTGGTGCAGCTCGAGGAGAAGACAATGGTCTTCACATTGAAGTCCAGCATCGCATCCAGCAGACTCAGGCTAGCCACGACGTTGTTATGAAAGTACTTTCTAGGATACTGAACAGACTCACCAACATAGGCGCTCGCGGCGAAATGGACCACCGCATCAGGACGGAAGGTTGCGAATGCTGCGGCAAGCGCTTGCTCGTCGTTGAGATCGCCTTCGAATAGCGGACCCCAACGCACTGCCCACCGATGACCAGTGCCCAGGTTGTCGAAGACCGCGGTCTCAAAGCCTGCAGCTGCTAGACGCCTCGTAGTATGGCTGCCGATGTATCCCGCACCACCAGTGACCAAGACGCGCATCCGTACCCCCTCTGCTACGTGGCGTACTCTCACTCAGTTACATCTCTGAACGCCTTCCGCGTTGCTGCAGCGTACCAAAGCATAATGGACAAAGAGTGATCTTCTTGTGGAACCCGCGGTTAGATTCGGCGAGCAAGCAAAGGAATCTGCTATCGTCGTCCAGGCTCCTCTTCTATTTCTATATCGTGGGGGCTCAAGTCTGAGCGCTGTGCTCAAGGGATCTCGAGACAGGACGGTGTTCGGGAGGCTTCAGGGTACGATACTAACCTGGCAAGGGGTCGTTCGACAGAGATTGTAGGCCGAGGAGCAGTCCAGTGAATGCTGCACTTCGTCGCATCCAGAGCTTTGTGCCCTGGATCGTCATCGACGGGATAACGGTCGCCGCTTCCCTCTATCTCGCGCTACTTTTCCGCATGCTGGCGCTGCCCACTGCTCAATGGGGCGCGCTCTTCGCTCCTGCCATTCCGCTATTCATCCTTCTATTTCTTCTCGTCAACGCCTTGTATGGCCTCGACCGGCGAGTGTGGCGCTATGCAAGCGTTGACGATATCACCATCATCCTGTTCTCTTCGATGACGTGGGGGGGCCTCGGCAGCGTATTCGACCTCTTGCTCGGACTAGGCGGCGTGCAGCCCTTACCCATAAGCGTCATCTTTTTGAGCACATTCTTCTCTTTCTGCCTCTTCGTCCTCACCCGCTACCGCACCCGGCTGGCTAGGGGGTTGCGGCGAACGATCGGTCGCCGGCGCGCCGCGGCACTGGGGAGAGCGGACGGGTGCTGGCATGGCGTCTACTCAACCAAGAGGAGGGCAGTAAGTATGTCATTGTCGGGTTCATTGGCGACGATCCGAAGAAGTTCGGCAAGAAGATCCATAGGATTGCCGTAGTAGGGAGCAAAGCGGACGTCCCCCACATCGTGACCCGGTTCTCGGTGTCCCTCATCTTCCTGGCTATGACCGACGTGCCCAGTCAGACCTTGCGCAACATTGTGCACATTTGCGCAAGCACGCCTGCCCGTCTGAAGATGGTATCGAGCCTCTTCAACTGGGTTGCAGCGAGTCCTGATGCTCCGCTCCTCCAAAGGGCCATTTTTCAGGCGATCGAAGAAGTCGGCGCGGCTCCCCAAGACTACATCCTTGAATATCCAGTGCAACGTGGACCCACGTTGCACTGGCAGATACATGGGGGCTAATCGCTATTCGAGACGGGGAGGAAATCATTATGGATTCGTTAATTCATCTTAAAGTACCCACGATATCGTCGCTTCCTTTGCCGCCAAGTGGCGGCTCGCGTCTTATGGTGTGTCATGCCTCCATCTGCATCACCGAGACGCAGCAGCTGCAACTCGAACACGTGCCCAGCCAGCCTTCCCAGCCCGCACAACCATGCCGTCCCGCGGCTCTACCGCTTCTTGAGGAGTGGTGATGCGTACACCGTCAATCGCTACCCCTCCCTGTTCCACAAGCCGGCGTGCCGCAGCTTTAGTGTTCACCAGGCCGAGATCGTATACCAGGTCTGCTAGCTTGCGAGCCCCACCGGCAAGCGTTACGTTCGCAATCTCTGCCGGCCGCTCGTGCTGCCGCACCTCGCGCTCGAACTCTCTCTCCGCGACAAGCGCATCCTCTTTGGAATGGAACTGCGTGACAATCGTACGAGCGAGCCGGGCCTTGGCATTGCGGGGGTTCAAGCGTCCACTTTCGAGATCCTCCGCGAGCTCTCGCACCTCCGTGAACGGAACCGTTGTACACGTCTCGAAGTACGTCACGATGAGATCGTCGTGCATCCTCATCAGGTTGAAGTACTGGTCGCGCGGGGAGTCCAGCACATTGATGACGTTCCCCTCGCTGCTGGACATCTTGTCGCCATTAGTTCCAGGGATAAGGGGACCGGTGATCACCGTCTGCGGTTGCTGCCCGGCCCGCTCCTGGAGCACACGGCCAGCAAGCATGTTAAATAGCTGATCCGTGCCTCCGAGCTCCACATCACTCTGTAAGACCACCGAGTCCTGCCCCTGCAATAAGGGATAGAGAAGCTCGTGGAGGTAGATCGGACGGCCCGCTACGTAGCGGCCATGAAAGTTCTCCCGCTCGATCATCTGCTGCACAGTGAAGTTAGCAGCTAGCTCGATGACCTCCGCAAAGGTGAGGGGAGCGAGCCAGTCAGCATTGTAGTGCAACTCTGCTTTACTTATGTCAATAACTTGGCCAGCCTGGGTAGAGTAGGACGCCATGTTCTTCTGCACTTGAGCCGCTGTCAGCTGCTGCCGTGTTGCCTTCTTATCTGATGGATCCCCCAGCATTCCTGTAAAGCTGCCGACTACGAATTGAATCGTGTGCCCCAAGAGCTGAAACTCTCGTAGCTTGAAGAGACGGGTCGCCCGTCCAAGGTGAACTCGTGATGAGGTAGGATCCATCCCCAGCTTCACCTTCAGCTTCTCACCATTGCGCAGTCTCGGCTCGATCTCCTCACGTTTGATGATGTCAACGACACCGCGCCCAAGGAGCTCGTCTATGGCGTCCCCGCCGGACGGGACGCGACTGAGCAACGGAAAGTGGAGGAGCACACACTCAGGGCACGTGCGGTCGAGAAGGTGAAAAGCGGTGCGAGCTCCGAGATGTTCATGTAGGAGTTGAGCAAGCTCAGCCGCAGCTTGTTGTATGCGCTCCCGATCCCCGGAAAAGCCGTCGATGGGAAAAAAGAGGAGGTGGGACCGAGGTAAAGCCCGGCCTCCCTGGCTTTGGCGAGACACCCACCAGCGCGTGCGCACGTCCCGCTCATCGACATAGACTGGCTCTCCAGCAGGAACTCCTTCCGGTGTGTCTGCGCCATGGGCTAGGAACGTGTCTCCTGATCGGGCCAGGCGAACACTCAGGCTCCCACGCGTCTGCTCGAGATCGTGTACCCCGAGCGAGACGTGGTACCGGAGCGATACAGCATTTGCCAGGTCGACTGCCGGATTGACACTCGGCAATGCCTCACCACGCCGAACCCGCTCGAGCAGGCGCTCCACCGCTGGAGGATGCGCCGCCGGATCCACACCGAATTCTCGTAGCGCTTCAAACCACGCTGCTGCGAGACCGCCGTCATCAACATGCCAACGCGCCGCTTCCGCAGCTTGATGGAGCAGCCGGGCTGCCACATCGCCGTGACGGCGATTGTCTGCTTGGCGAGCCACCACCACGCCGACGATATAGTCCGGCTTACGCGCCAGCACGTCAGCTCCGAGAGAAAACTTGATCACCATCGTCACTCTCCGCGCCTGCTCCGTAAGTGTGTCTGAGCTTACCGAACTCCGCGCGACAGCTCTTCCACCTCAACCGTCGCCACGACGATTGCGCGCTACTCCTAGCTCTTAGAACTGCGGAATATTTATGTCAACTGACTTCCCTGTTTGCGCGGACTCGTAGACGGCATCTAAGATGAGCGCGACGTTGAGAATCTCACTAGGCGTCACAATCGGTGTAGTGCCATGCTGGATGCAGTCCACGAAGTGGGCGATCTTTTCATCCTGTGAAGAGTCGGGCCCCCGAAAAACGCCCTCGGGGAGTTCCATATTGAAGAGCATGCCGTGCTGCTCTGTATAGATCTTCAGTGGTGTCAATTCTGCCCCACCACGCGTGCCGCACAGCAGCACGTTGTGCATCGATTGACCAATATTGAGCGCCCACGACGCTTCGAGGAGCAGCGTCAGCCCGTTGGCGAAGCGCACTTGCGCGGTTGCGAAATCCTCCGTCTCGAATGTTGTGGGATCCCAGGGCCCAAAGCTGTTGAAGCCTGGGCGATTCGCTATCTTCTGGTAGGTCATTCCGAAGACGGTAACGGGTGTTGGGTTGCCAAGCAGGTACACCGTCTGGTCAAGGACGTGGACGCCGATGTCCATCATTGGTCCTCCGCCGGAGAGCTCCTTGCTGCCGAACACCCCCCACCCGGGAATACCGCGCCGGCGTAGCGACTGCGCTCGCGCGTAGTAGATCTCCCCCAACGCACCATCGTCAATGGCACGCTTCAGCGTCTTCTCTGGCCGGCTGAACCGGTGCTGAAAGCCGACCATGAGGACACGCTTCGCCCGCTTTGCGGCCTCCACGATCTGAAGGGCGCCGGTAGCATTCACCGACACTGGTTTCTCACAGAGCACGTGCAGTCCATGGGCGAAAGCCTTCACGGCGAGTGGTGCGTGAGAGCTTGGAGGTGTGCAGATAACGACGGCGTCGAGGGCCGGCCCACTCAGCATCGCATCGAAATCGGTGAAGCTGTGCGGAATGCCGAACTCCTGCGCCGTCTTCTTCACGCGGTCCGCGGCGATATCGAAAGCCGACACGATCTCGACACGGTCCGACAGCTTTTTGAGGCCCGGAATGTGCACACTCCTCGCAATACCGCCGGTACCCGCGATTCCGACGCGCAACTTCGCCACGATTACCTCTCCTCTGTCACGTCACTCGCCATCACTGTCCCACAGTATGACAGCCCCCTCGCCCTCGAGCAAAAGCGATTCGAACGAAGGAAGCCTCAAGCACATTGAGTGTTCCGGTAGAATGCAGACGCCTTCAGGCTGGCACGAATAAGTCCGTTCGCTCACAAATGCTCGTGTGTGCTTTATTCTGCGGCGCCATCAATGTTGATGATGAGCGGCGCCGTTGCTTCACGTCGACCGCACCCGCTGGTCAGCGCCGGGAAGGTCAATCGCTACACCTGCTTCACTTCGGCGATGAGCTTGAGCAGCGATTCACGCGCATCACCGAACAACATGAGCGTCTTAGGATTGACGTAGAGCTCATTATCGATGCCGGCGAAACCGGGAGCCATGCTACGTTTCAGGACAACGACGTTCGCTGTCTGATCGACATTCAGAATCGGCATGCCGTAGAGGGGGCTGGCGCGATTGGTTCGCGCCGCAGGGTTCGTGATGTCGTTCGCCCCAACGACCAGAGCGACGTCACAATGGGAGAACTCTGGGTTGATCTGCTCCATCTCATACAGCTGGGTATAAGGCACGTCGGCCTCAGCGAGCAGCACATTCATATGCCCCGGCATTCGACCAGCCACAGGGTGAATGGCATACTTCACGGTCACACCCCGCTGCTGCAGGAGAGTTGCAAGCTCCTTGACCTCGTGCTGCGCGTGCGCCACCGCCAGCCCGTACCCGGGCACGATAATCACCTCGCGGGCGTAGGCAAGCAGCACGGCGACATCTGGTGGCAAGGCGCTGCGCACGGTGCCCGTGGCTGCTGTTGACGGTCCGGCTCCTGGCGTCATTGCCCCAAAGCCACCAAGGACGATGTTGGGAATGGACCGGTGCATAGCCCGGCTCATCGCCTGTGTGAGGATCGTGCCAGAGGCGCCAACAAGCGCTCCCGCCACGATGAGCACAGTGTTGTCCAAGAGAAACCCGGTCACTGCGGCTGCAAGACCCGTGCAGGCGTTGAGCAGAGCGATCACCACCGGCATGTCGGCTCCGCCAATAGGTAAGACAAGCAGCACACCGAACAACAGAGTTCCGAGGACGATCAGCAGCAGGAGCAGCGCAGTAGAGCGGTCCGGAACGGCGAATATGGCGCCGAGCACGAGAATGGCGAGAAGTAGCAGCAAGTTTCCCAGCCGCTGCCCACGGTACAGCAGAGGGCGTCCGGGAAGCAGTTCCTGAAGCTTGGCAAAGGCAATGAGGCTGCCGGAGAAGCTGATACTCCCGATGATGCAGCTCAAAGTAGCCGTTGCGACGGATCCCACTGGAGGCACGGCCACTGTCTGAGCCAGATGCCGGTAGTCGCCCATGGCAATGAGCGCTGCTGCACCGCCGCCCATTCCGTTGAAGAGCGCGACCATCTGGGGCATTGCCGTGATCTTGACCAAGCGGGCAGCGGCAGCTCCGATGACACCGCCGACAATGACGCCAACGAGAAGCAAGAGACCATTCTGAAGATGCTCACCGGCAGCGGTGGCGATGACAGCAAACGCCATTCCTACCGCAGCGACCTGGTTGCCCGAACGCGCCGTTGCCGGCGACCCCAAGCGCTTGATTCCGAGAATGAAAGCTGCAACTGCCAGCAGGTAGGCAAGATCGACGGGAACCGCGCTGGCAGCAATCATCGTGGCTGCTCCCCTGGCTTCGCAGGTGACCGCTTGAACATGTCAAGCATGCGGTCCGTCACCACAAAACCGCCCACAACATTCATCGCCCCCAGGACTACTGCAGCCAACCCGATGATACGACCAAGTAGATCGTTTGCTTCTCCCAAAACGAGCAGTGCTCCTACGAGGACGATGCCATGAATCGCGTTCGTTCCTGACATGAGTGGTGTATGTAGCGTCGACGGCACGCGCGAAATGAGCTCGAACCCGATGAACACAGCGAGCAAGAATACATATGCTCCCAGCAAGAGCTCACTGCTCATTGCGGTCTCCTTCAATCTGCTGTCCGGCGAGCGTTGCAGCGCCGCATTCTTCTACTAGGGACCGCACAGCCTCATTGAGAATCTTGCCCTCGTGGACAATGCACGTGGCACGTGTAATCTCGTCGTTAAAGTCGAACGAGAGCGAGCCATCGTGAAGCAAGTGCTGCAACAAGCTCAACACGTTATGGGCGTAGAGCTGACTAGCATGTGCCGGCATGGTCGCAGGCAGGTTTGTGAGGCCGATAATGGTGACAGCACCGTGGCGGACCACCTGCCCAGGAACGGTGACCTCGCAGTTACCGCCGCTCTCAGCAGCAAGATCGACAATGACAGATCCAGGTGCCATCGCTTCCACCGCTGCACGAGGGATGAGCACAGGAGCGCGGTGCCCTGGGACAAGTGCCGTCGTAATCACCACATCCGACACGCGTACTTGCTCGGCGAGCAACGCCCGCTCCCTTGTTTCGACATCAGCAGCTAGGGCCGCGGCATAGCCTCCGGCGGTCTCTCGCTCTTCCTGCGGGAGTGCAAGCTCGACGAACGCCGCCCCGACACTCTCGACCTGCTCCTTTACCACCGGGCGAGTGTCAAATGCACGTACCACTGCCCCCAGCCTCCGTGCGGTACCAATCGCTTGCAAGCCGGCGACCCCTGCCCCGATGATGAAGACACGAGCCGGTGCGACGACTCCAGCAGCGGTCATCAATAGGGGGAAGAAGCGTGGCAGCGTATCGGCGGCCATGAGCACGGCTTTGTAGCCGGCGACTGTGCTCATTGAAGAGAGCGCATCCATGGACTGGGCGCGAGCAATACGGGGAATTGCGTCCATGCTTATGCAGGTCACGCCGCCGCTGGCCAAGCGAGCCATGAGCTCAGGTGCCTGCAGAGGCTGCAGCAACCCCACAAGTGTCGCACCAGTGTGAATGGCAGCGGCCTCGGCACTGTCCGGCCGCTGAACCTTCACGATGATGTCACACCGGCCGGAGATTTCCGGAGCGGTGGCGACGACCTCCGCTCCGGTCTTGGCATAAGCATCATCGCTGTGTCCGGCAGCACAGCCCGCGCCACTCTCCACAAAAACAGTGTGTCCAGCCTTCCTCAGCGCGGCGACCGTATCCGGAATCAGTGCAACGCGCGTCTCACCCTCTGCCTTCTCCCGTAGCGTACCAATGATCATGTCCCTTGCGCTCCTCGCTGGACTTATGAACGAATGTAGCGTCCCGAGCGCCGGTGCCTAGGAATAGCGTTACCTACAGGATGATCGCGGATAGCAGAATCAAGCATATGGGAAAGAGAAAGACTGCTGGGACGGGTCGGGGACGGAATCATTACGCGTCACCTCTCTAGCAACCGCCGTGAGTATACGCAACGGCACAGGGAATCCCTGCCCGTCTCGGCCCAAGAATATAGTGTCTCGAATCACTCTTTCGGACGGATGAATCGATAGCCGAGCCCGCGAACCGTCTCGATGAAGTGGCCAGAAGAATCATCGCTATGTTCCAGCTTCGCTCGGAGACGGCTGACATACACCTTAAGGTAGTCCGGTGTCGCGTCGTAGTCGGAACCCCAGACCCGGTCGAGCAGTGCCGCTTGGGGCATCACGCGTCCTGCGTTGCGTACTAGGTGGTAGAGCAGCTTGTATTCAATCGGGGTGAGGTTCACGAGCTCACCCTTCAGATACACAGTCTGCGTCTGAAAGTTGATTGAGAGGTCGCCAGCTGTGAAGTCCGGCAGCGATCGAACCGGGGGGGGCATTTCAGTCCGTCGCAACACGGCTTTGATGCGCGCGAGCAGCGCCAGGTGACTGAAGGGTTTGACAATGTAGTCATCTGCGCCGAGTTCCAGTCCCCGCACTTGTGCCGTCTCCTCACCCCGAGCCGTGATCATCAGTACCGGAACATCGGATACCTGACGAATCTCTTTGAGTACCTCGAATCCGTTCTTTCCAGGCATTGCCACATCAAGGAGCACGACGTCTGGGTCATGAGCGAAAAACAGCTTGAGGCCCTCTTCACCATTCTGAGCCGCCAAGATCTGGCTATCCTGCCAGTGAAGCTCAAGGCTGATCGTGACCGCCTCGAGCATCTGCGCATCATCGTCAATGACCAGAACCCTCACACTACTGCTCCCGCACTATCATCTTTGAGCGTCGTGCCCCTCACTCGCCTGACCTTCTTCTCGAGTGGCAAACGGAGGAGGAATGTGCTCCCCTTTCCAAGGGTACTCTCCACGCTCAAGGTACCGCCGTGCAACTCCACCATTCCACGCGCAATAGGAAGTCCCAGGCCGCTACCCTGATTAGGCTGAGCCCCTGGCGCTCGGTAGAAGCGATCGAAGATACGCTCACAGTCGGCGGGTGCGATGCCTTCGCCATCATCAGACACCGCCAGCTCAACCTGCTCCTCATGCGTATGAAGGCTCACCGTCACTGTTCCACCATCGCGGCCATACTTCTGCGCGTTACTGAGGAGGTTGACGACAGCTCGCTCGATGCGCTCGCGGTCAATCGTGACCCAGACGGAACGCGGAGGCAACTCGCTCACGATTCGCTGTCTGCGTGCCTCGCACAGAGGCTCAATGGTACGCAGCGTGTGTCGAACGACGCTGCGGAGATCGCAGCGATCGACACGGAGCTGTACACGCCCAGCCTGCAGGCGCGACAGCTCCAGAAGATCATCCACCAGCTTTGCCATCCGCTCTGAAGCAGCGTCGATATTGATGAGGAGCCGGTGAAGCTTGTTCACCAGTTCCGGTGGCTCGTTGGCGAGCAGTGCTCCAATCGACATCCGGATGGCTCCGAGTGGCGTGCGCAGGTCGTGAGAGACATTGGCGAGGAACTCGTCCTTCTCGCGCTCCACTTCGCGTGCCGCTGTCACATCATGCAGCGTCATCACCGCTCCCAGACGCTGCCCGTCTTCTGTCTGCACAGGTGCCGCGCTGCTCTGCAACACGGTGAGCGTCCCATCATGACGCTGAACTGTAAGCTCCTCGTTGAGAGCAGCGATCCCGGCTTCGGACGCCTTCCGGAGCGGTGCCAGTACGTCACTATCGCCGTCTGGCGCATCCCTCACGACGGATTCCTGGGACACACCCAGCGGGACGCGACCCAGAAGTCGTCGTGCGGCCACGTTGGAGTAGGTGACGCGCCCCTGGCTATCAGCAGTGATCACACCATCGGCAATATGGTTCAGCATCGCCTCGCGCTCGGCTGCCAAGCGCTCTGCCGCTTGCCGCGCCAACTGCTCTCGCTGTAGCAGACGTGTTCGCTCCTCATCCGCCCGCCGCTGAGCCGTCATGTCGCGGGCAACAACCGCGAAGCCACGGAGCTGTGCCCTTTCGTCACGCAGCACGGTGATGACGGTATTGGCGTAGAAGCGCGTCCCATCCCTTCGCATAAGCCAAGATTCATCTTCATGCCTACCGCCTTGCTCTGCCGCACGTAACTGAGCGGCAACCCACTCTTGAGATGCAGCATCTATTGGGTGGAAAGATGCGAACGAGCGTCCGACGGCCTCTGCTTCGCTATACCCCAACAAGCGCTCAGCCCCGGCGTTCCAGCTAGTAACGACGCCCTGAGGCGTCAACCGATAGATCGCGTAGTTCTCGACATCCTGGACCAGCAAGCGGAACCGCTCCTCGCTGTCGCGCAGGGCCTCTCGAACGTGCAGACGTTCGGTGATGTCCCTGACCATGGCGAAGATGAGCAACTCACCGCCGACCGTGACCGGACTCAGAGAGATCTCCACTGGAAAGACCGAGCCATCTCTCCGTTGCGCGTGGAGGTCGAGACCTACCCCCATAGGACGAGTGCGCGCGTCACGCTGGTACCACGCACGGTGGCGGAGGTGAGCGAGGCGATATCGGGGCGGCATGAGCATTTCCACCGACTGACCCAGCATCTCATCCCGATTGTAGCCGAAGGTCTCTTCTGCTTGTCTGTTAACTAACACAATAGCGCCCCGCTCGTTGGTGATGACCACGGCATCGGGCGCAGCCTCAAGCAGTGACCGGAACTTCGTCTCCGCCGTCGCAGCTTGTTTCAGGAGGTTCGTCTGCTCTCGCGCAGCGATCAAACGTGCTGAGATGTCGTGAAATGAGAGCACGACGCCGACGACTTTGCCTTTGTGTCGCAACGGTGAGCTCACGTGTTCAGTAGGGAAGGAGGTACCGTCGCTTCTCCAGAACACTTCTCCGGACACACGGTGCACTGTGCCGTCCACCAGGCAGGCAAGCACGGGGCTGTCCTCAGCAGCGTACCACTGCCCATCTGGAAGGGAATGATGAAAAGCTTGATGGAATTGTCGGCCTACCAGTAACTCCGGAGGAGAACCTAGCATCTGTGCAGCTGCCGGGTTTGTGAAGAGGATGCATCCGGACGTGTCCAGCAGTACGATGCCCTCCTCGATGACATCGATGATGTCACTTCCGTCCAGGGGAAGGCTAAAGGGGGATGCGACACGGTCAGAGGGCTGCACTCAAGTAGATTCTATGCTGCTCGATCCGTTACAGCGCGATTCTACCTGATGTGGCAGCCCCCGAGCCGCTCTCATGAGCCTACAAGTAGCCCGCTACCATACGACCTTCCCAGGAATAGGCGGCCCAGGATGCACGATGAACTGCAGGAAGACTGGTCCATAACCGATCAGAATCAAGATCACGGTGAGGACGAACCACGGGCTGATGCGATCGAGAAAGCTCGGAGTCTCCAAAGGACCGTGGATGAAGCCGGCGAACTGAGGGACATCCTGCTCCGCCTTCTTCGTCGCCACCATGGTCAGAACAAGGTTGAGTAAGAACAGCAACCCACTGATGGCCAGTATTATTCCTCCCAACGCGACGAGAGGAAACAGCGATGACCAGCTACTCGGAATTGCTGGCATAGTGCTCACGTCAGTCCGGCGTGGCAAGCCTTGGAGCCCGAGATAGTGGAGCGTAAAGGAAAAGATGATCATGCCGACGAACCAGAGCCACACCTGTGCCTGCGCCATTCTCCTGCTCGCAAGTGGGCGTCCCGCTAGGTACGGCACGAGCCAATAGGCAATCCCCATGAAAGATAAGGTCACCGCCGACCCGACAGTCGTGTGGAAGTGACCTACGACGAAGACCGTATTGTGAACAAGGGCATTGAGGTTGTAAGAGGCTAGGATCAAGCCGCCGAAGCCGCCAAAAATGAACAGGATCATTCCAAGAAGCTGTGCAGCAACGGATGGATCACCCCAGGGAGTACGCCGCACCCAAGAGAACCAGAAGCGATCACCGTGTGCCCAGCCCACACTCTCAAAGGACGCTACAAGCGAAAAGGCCGTCAATAGACTGGGAAAGAAAACGAGAAACGTGAAGAAAACCTCGATGAGCTTCGAAGCTTGGCTGACCCCGGGATCCTCGAGTTGATGGTGTAGACCCACGGGGATAGAGAAGGCGAGGAACACGAGGAATCCGAAGCGTGCGACCGGATCACTGAACAACCGACCGCCCATCTGTCGGGGCACGAGGGTATACCAGGAGACGTACGCTGGTAAGAGCCAGAAGTATACAATGGGATGACCCGTAAACCAGAACAGAGTCCGGTTGAGCTCCGGGTCGATGCCTGGTAGCAACCCCAGTGACCAGGGTATGAGCTGGAACACCATCTCTGCTGCAATGCCGATGCTCGCAATGCTCCACATGATCATCGTCACCACCGACATGAACGCCGGCAACGGCGTTCGCTCTCCAGGGTGCCCCTGCCGCCACGCGCGAAGAGACATGGCCATGTCTCCAGAGATCGGCCAAGTTCCCGCCACCACCAGCGTCAGACCAATGTAGAAGAGTGGAGAGGCCTTGAGTGGGGGATAGAAGGTGTAGAGCACGCTCGCCGTGTTGCTGAGGATTGCGACCGCCGCCAGGACCAGCCCGACGAGCATCACCGACCAACTTGCCCACTGCACACGGCGGCTGAGCTCAGTCATCCCCAAGCTTCGAGCGGTGACATACGTGAGAAAGCCACAGATGAAGAAGGTTGTGAAGACGAGCGCTAGTAGAACGCCGTGGACGGTTAGTCCCTCGTAGTAGCTCACCTGAAGTGGATTCGGAATCGCTGCATTGACGACTTGGTAGAGACTAATGCCGGCATAGTTGAGAGCCTGAAACAGGCCAAACAAGCCACCAAGCGCGAGGGCTACAAAGGCGACAGTGAGGTGACCCCCAATAAGACGGCGGAAGTTCCCCGTCAAAGGCTGCTCTGTGAATACAGCACTCATTACCGCTGCCCCCCCACGATGACTTGTCCGATCATCGTCTGATGTCCGATCCCGCAATACTCCTGACAGACGAAACGATAGGTTCCGGGTTTCGTGAAAGTGTAGGTCCCGCGAGAAATGTAACCGGGCTCGATCATGAGGTTGACGTTCGTGCCATCGATGAGCAAGCCGTGCGTGACATCCCGGCTTACAATGCTGAAGTGGACTTTTGCACCGACTGGAAGCTTGATAGTGTTCGGCGTCCACTGCCACGTCTGGGCCACCATGGCGACATTGAACTCACTTGGCCCAACCTGTACAACACCAGGCTTGTCGAATGGAGCCGTGGTGTCAATCTTCGCGGGATCGATGTGCGCCGTCATACCAGGCATCTGAGCACCTGCGACGAATGTCGTCACCAAGAGAGCAACGAACATGGCCACTGGCAATGCGATGCTTGGCAGCACCCATGCAGATTCAAGGAGATAGTCAGTGTAGCTCGGCCGCTGACCGTTCTTCGGCGCGTCTGGTTGCACCTAGAACCCTCCTCTCTCAACAAGCATCACGTACATTCCGATCCACGCTGTTGTGGCGACCAGGAGAAACAAGACCACGAAGACAAAGGCGCCGCGAGGCATGAAAGGCTTCTTACCTGGGTCCGACACTGATCATGGTCCCTTCACAACTTCAAGAAACACCACGATGCACGTCAGATGAGCCGAGTGCAACCCCTGTCGAGCACTACGCGGGGGCGCTTGAGCGTGGCGGCGCCGCATCGCTCGGTCAGAACAGGATCGATGGTTGCCGTCAGCGCGGGACCGAGCTCACCGTCGGGCCAACCACTGAGTGGAACAAGCACGGCTTGCTGACCCTGTCTCACGCTATTTCTCTCAGCAACGTAGCTCGACTGCTGCCGTCTGAGGCCTCCAAGAGCGGGAATGCAGCGCTCACGTCCACTAAGAAACCCTGGTAAATCCGAGCGTAAGTGCTCCACGTGGATGCGAATGTTCGCGCTAGGATAGCATAAGGTACACAGGCAATTCAAACTAGCCGCTCTTAGACTCTTAGACGAGTGCGCCGCAAAGTTTTGCAGAGCGAGGGAGCAGTGAGGCGACGCGGAAAGATGGTCTAGGCTGACGCTGCTGATGATCGGCTGGAGTGGACCGGGGAGGCAGCGTGGTAGACGAGGCGACGGAGGGCGGCTGGACGATCCGCACTGCATGCGGAACGATCGAGCACTCCAGGGCTACTGCCAGGCGCCCCGTTGCCCCTCTAACCAGACCGCGACACCACAAGACACGGCGCGGCAATTGTGGAAGATGTGCGAACGCTCCCAGAGGGGAAGGCTCTAGTGACGGCACCACGTTCTTCTACTTGTCCGCTTCCTGACGGAGCTGAACGCCGCAGAAACCAGTCCCAAGCTAACCTTGTGCCCAGATTCTCGTGCCCTTAAGGAACAATCGTCGCGATAGGGCGGGCACGTCTGATCCGAGCTTTCCACCCTCGTTCACTGTGGTCGAGAGCTCCTATGTCTTGGAGGGAGAGCAGATCTCCGTGGTGGAGAAGCGCGCACATCTCGAAGCAGGTCCGGTCGCAGATGGTCAGGCTCGGCCTAGATAGCCAGCTGAGGCAGGACTTGGCCACTCAACAGATGCAGCGACTCATCAGATAGCACGCGCGGCAAATCCTCCCACAGTGGCTGGACCGATAGATGCGTCAGACCGGTCACGTGTTGCAGCGTAGAAAGCTGCTCCAGCACCTTCTCTGGTGTACCAACTGCAAAGTGCAGCTCCGCTACCAGTTGTTCTATCGGTAGATCCGGATCGAGCTTGGGCTCCCAGCGCCGGGCAAAGCGGCGGGTTGCCCGCTCAACCTTTGCGAGCGCTTCCTGCTGTGTGTCCGCCACGAACAGGCAGCGTGCTATCGACACCCGAGGGGATGCCGAGGTATGTCCAGCTTCTTTCCACGCTTGCCGGTAGGCCGTGATGATGGGGACATACGCTTCCGGAGATCGACCACGGGGTAGCTGCAAACCAGCACCCCACTGCCCGGCAAGTCGAGCAGTCGCCTCACTGGATGCGGCGATCCAGACCATCTCGTCAAAGCGCTGCACCGGCTGGGGGTGAACGCGCACTTCCGGGAGCTTGCGCTGTTCTCCACCGTGCTCAATCACCGCACCACTGAATGCCTGACGGAGAATTACAAGCCCTTCTGAGAAGCGGCTGTGTCGCTCAGCCGGATCTGTGCCGAAGACAGCAAAGTCGAGCGGTGCACTACCAGTTCCGAGTCCTAGATCAAGACGGCCACCAGTGAGAACATCAACGAGCGCCGCGTGTTCGGCAATCTCAACAGCGTGGTGCAATGGAAGACACACTACTGACGTGCCGACCCGAAGGCGTTCCGTCATTGCGCCCAGATGTGCAGCTGCCAGGAGTGGAGCTGGCATGACACTCCGGTGGCCTCCGAAGTGATGCTCTGCGAACCACACCCCTCGAAAGCCGAGGCACTCCGCAAGCTGCGCCTGCCCGAGAACCGAAGTCAGCGTCCCACGGGCCGCATCCAGATGGTCGCCCTCTACGTGGTACGTCAGAATCGCTTCGACCACACCGTCACCTCCCAGCGGCAGCGTAGCATACGCTACCGCTCACCCTCCTATGCGTCGTGGGTGAGTGGGCTAGCAATCTCCTGCGTTGCGTTACACTCCAGTGATAACTGCGGGAGCAGCGTGAACTGTATGCTACAGGCAGTCTCAGAAGGAGGCAGGACGTCTTTCTGATTTGATACTGTCGAAACTGGACTCGCAGTCACCAGGCAGTGAGCAGTGGCCTAAGCGCTACTGAAGGAAGGGAAGGGGCATCATGGCAACGGAAGGGAATGCTGTGACGCTATCCGGGCTGCCAAGCGATTCGTCCTCTCTTCAGCTTCCTTCTTCTGCCCCCAAGCCTCCGCCCCCCCCGATCGGACCACGACCTGTCCAACGAATGCCTCGATCGCTGGCGGCACAGCTGAAGTCCATTGTCGAACGTCCCGAGACGTTGCTGGGCGCCGCCCTCGTCTGCGGTGTGATAGTAGGACGATCGCTCCGATGATGACGCCTCCTGCCTCTCCGCGCCGGGGCTTACTCGGCATCGGTCGCGCCTTGCTATCTGAGCTTCAAATCCTCGTTCGCCAAGAGATCACGCTCGCCAAGCAGGAGCTCATTGCCAAGCTTATGCACGATGTCAAGGCTGCCGCCCTTATCCTGGTGGCAGCACCACTGCTCGTGCTCGTGCTCTTCCTTGTCATCTTCTTTGAGGTAGCAGATCTTCTTGGCTATGTGGTCGGACATTTCTGGCTTGGCCTCCTCCTGACCTGGCTGCTCTTCACAGTCGTCCTCGGGCTAATCGGGTTCGTCGGTATCCGGCGTCTTCGCTCCCCCGTTCCCGAACTCACGATTGCGTCACTGAAAGAGGATCTCGAATGGGTGAGAACGCAAGTCAGACGTATCAGCAGATAGCTCAGACTCGTCAGCGCATCGGCGTGCTCTTCGATGAGCTCGAAACGACAGGCCGGTACATCCTTGACTGGCGCCGTCACGTCCGGCAACGCCCTTTGCTCTTCGCCGCGGGAGCCTTTGCCATCGGCTTCATCGTAGCAGGCGGGCCAAAGGGACTGGCACGCCGCACCTACTACTTGCTCCGACCAAGTGCAAAGCAACGAGCGCTTGAGAACAGCTATCTACGCTCTCTGCGTGAAACGCTCGATGCGACTCTCGGCGGCTTGCCACCCAGAGTCGCAGAGGAAGCGCGCGACCTTCGCGTGCTTATCGAGCAGACTGACGCTCGTCAGAAGCCACAAGGTACGGTGGTATTGCAGCCCAAACACACGCTCAGCGAGCGTGTCCTGATTCGCGTCGCGGAGGTCGCCGTTGGCCTCATCTTGTCGTCGCTCATCCAACGCTTTCTAGAGCAGCTCAACGGGAAACCGCAAAAGAGCCGGTAGCCAGGCCGCCGTCAGCATAGAAGGACCATGCCCTATCACGAGGGTCAGCTGCCAGGCGCTCTTCACCTGGTAATGCTCGGGCCCGAAGTGGCAGCACACTGCCCGCTGATATGCGATGATACGCACCGCGACCTGGCCCTGTCTCTACCGCGGGCGTGCAGGTACCTGAGATCGCCAAGCACTCCGGTGGGAACGATTTGCGTTGCGCCTTCGGCCTCCTCACCGGTACCTCCTCGAGCGCCATCATGCTCCATCAGCCCAGTGCTGTCAGCACCTCTTCGGCATGACCGCCGGGCTTGACATCCTCAAAGATTCGCGCAATCTTGCCTTCTTCCTCGATGAGGAATGTCGTCCGGAGGACTCCTTCATACTCACGCCCCATAAAGCGCTTTGGCCCCCACGCGCCGTAGGCAGACGCCACTACGTGGTTGGGATCAGCAAGAAGGGTGAAGGGCAGTTCAAACTTGGCAGCGAACTTCTCATGGGAGCTCACCGAGTCAGGACTGACCCCGTAGACGGTGGCTCCTTTCTCTGCGAAGTGCGGAAGGCTATCGCGAAAGCTGCAGGCTTCTTTCGTACAGCCCGGCGTATCGTCCTTTGGATAGAAGTACAGCACAACGCGCTTTCCACGTAGACTCGATAAGGAAACTGGTCCCTGCGCTGACTGCAGAGTAAAGTCCGGAGCCGTATCGCCCACCTTAAGTGTTGTCACTACTGAGATCTCCCTCCTCGTTTCACTGCTCTTTTGGATACGTACAAGCCACGTTTTAGCAAGGTCCGGGCCAGCACCACGAGCGTTCCCTGTGCGTCGCAGCATCGCTACGAGTGCAGTTCCCCGTCGTCGTATAGTCTGCACAGTGAGGCAATGGTCGAGGGAGCCCCATGGCAGCAGAAGAGCAATCCACAAGCCTTAGGTCAAACGGTAGATCATCTTCTTCGCCGGGAAGAACCACAGCAGAAACACGCCTAGCAATCAACAACATCATTACCCGGCTGCGTCAGGATATCGAGTGCGGCGACCACTGGTACGTGGCGCTACTGCAAGCCATTGCTCGTTGGGAAGAGCCGGTGGAACGCTTTCACGGTCGCCAGCTCACCTATCTCGTCGGTGGAGAAGCGCTGGACTGGCTGGTGCTTGCCGAGAGACTGACTGCCGAGATACGCGACCTCATACCGGACGAAGAGCGAACCACCCTCATCTTCCACGGTGAGCCTCCACTGATACTCTCGACCGAGGCATTTCGGGAGTACATCGGTCCAGATCGATACCGCTGTTTTCTGAACTTTTTCTATGGTGTTGTTGTGGAAGAGGCACTCTTCTTCTTGCTCGAAGAAGAGGCACGGCGTTCCACGGTCAGCGGCCGCGCTTCTGCTGCAGCACTTGATGCGATCTACCGCGACTTGTATGGTGCCCCAGAAGCGGAGCTCCTCGCGGAGTTCAATGAGAGTCACGCTCTTCGTGTGCAGACTGAGCTCGATGTCGACCAGTTCAAGGCCTTCACCTACTTCCTGTTCAAGCGGCGTGTCCTCTACTGTCTCCCAGCACGTGTCGCCTCAGATACCAAGCGCGGCCTCGACGAGCTGCGACGGCAATGGGTCGCCGCTCGCCGGCGGCTCGTGCTCCCGGGTCGCCCTGATGGCACCGCGCAGCAGTTCGAGAAGTGGATGAGCCCCCCGATACTGAAAGGTCGGTCCCGTAGGTGACAGGTCAGATCGTCGTCGTAGGCTTGGGCCCCGGACCTGTCGAGGCGCTGACCATCGCAGCGGTGCGTGCCCTTCGCTCTGCCTCAGCCCTATTCGTGCGAACTGAGCACCACCCGACACTAGCGGCTGTGGCATCAGGCGAAGCACACGAGCTTCTCGGGAGAGTGTCATGGACCAGCTTCGACACCTACTATGAAAATGCGGCCAGTTTCGATAGCGTGTATCATAGTGTCGTTACTGAGCTGATCCAGAAAGCCACCACAACGTCCGGCACCATAACCTACGCCGTTCCAGGCCACCCTCTCGTGGGGGAGCGCACAGTGCAGTTGTTGCTTGAGCAAGCACCCAAGGCCGGAATCACCGTCGAAGTCGTTCCGGGGCTATCTTCCATTGAAGCCATCTGTCAAGTTATGGGAGCGGACCCCCTCGACGGTCTGCAAGTTGCGGATGCGTATTCGCTTGGTCATGAGCTTACTCAGCCCGGATTCCCATCACCCTGGGCACCACTTGTTATTCTGCAGGTCTATTCTCGTGCAGTAGCATCGCAGGTCAAGCAGTGGCTGCTGCAATACTTTCCTGCCAGTCATGTGGTGCAACTAGTACGCTATGCGCTCATCCCTCATGAGGAATCCATTATTGCCTTGCCGGTGGAGGATCTCGACCACTCCGAGGCACCGGACCGTCTCTGCTCCATATGGGTTCCGCCGCTGCAGGGCCTATCCCCACTATCATCCTTGCGCACCCTCGAGAAGATTCTGGAGCAGCTCCGGTCGCCGGCAGGGTGTCCCTGGGATCGCGAACAGACCCACGCCTCATTGAAGCAGTATCTTCTCGAGGAATCCTTCGAGTTGATAGAAGCACTTGATCGAGATGACGCCGAGGCCCAGATCGAAGAGCTCGGAGATGTGCTTCTCCAGATAGTATTCCACGCCCAGATCGGCAAAGAAGAGGGTGCCTACGACCTCGGTGAGGTAGTGGCAGCGCTCTGCGCTAAGCTCCTCCGCCGCCACCCCCACGTGTTCGGCTCAGCATCCGTGAGCTCCAGTGCAGAAGTTCTGAGAAACTGGAGTGCAATCAAACAAGCAGAAGGTCACCAGCGAAACTCCGTGCTCGATGGTATCCCCGCGGCCCTACCTGCACTGACGCGTGCCTTGCTCACGATCCAGCGTGCTGCTAGCTCCGGATTCATCTGGGCAGACGAAGCAGCAGCTTGGCACAAGCTCGAAGAAGAACTTCAAGAGCTTCGTAGCGCTATCTCCGCGAGTGGCCAGCAATACGAGCTCGGTGATGTTCTGTTCGCCGCAGTCGGCCTGGGCAGTATGATGGGTATCGATGCAGAAGAGAGCCTCCGGCTCGCCGCTCAACGCTTCGCCGACCGCTTTCGCTTCATTGAGCGGCGCCTTACAACACACGGGGACTCGCTCGGCAGCGTCGACCTCGATACGTTACTGGCACTCTGGAAGCAGGCCAAAACTCAGCTCACAAATACTCAACAAGATGAAGTCACTTCCTGAGCACAGCGCTTGTTGCGCCGACACCACACACGACCAAGCCTCGCCGGCAACGCTGCCTGACGAGCCGTTCGGTGTCTACGTTCACGTCCCGTTCTGCCGGATGCTGTGCACGTATTGCGACTTCGTCAAGTACAAGGGGCTTGAGAGTCTCTTCCACCGCTACGTCAAGGCGGTCGCAACAGAAGCACACTCTTGGAAGAACGCACCTCCCGCGGCTAGCCTCTTCCTCGGCGGCGGTACTCCCTCTGCTCTAGACTCAGTCTTGCTGCGTCAGTTGATTGAAAGTCTACACAGCGAGTTTTCCTTCACAGATGGTGCCGAGGTCTCGGTAGAGCTGAATCCCGAAGATGTCACGGATCATCTCATCTCAGGGTTGCAGTCTGCAGGTGTGTCGCGCGTCAGTCTAGGCGTTCAGACGTTCGACGATCAACTGCTTCGTAGGGTGGGGCGTCTGCATACCAGTGCCCGAGCAACGGCGGCCATCTCGGGGCTTCGCGATGCAGGAAGCTTCTCGGTGAGCACCGACCTCATATACGGCCTTCCTCAGCAGACTCCAGAAGGGTGGCGGGATTCGCTCTGCCGGGCAGTTGACCTTGGCGTTGATCATCTCTCGTGCTATGCATTGACACTTGAACACGGCACGCCTCTAGCCCGTCACGTTGCGAGCGGTCGCATACACGTTCCCGATGACGACACCGTGGCGGAAGAGTACTCATTTGCCTGCCAGGAGCTTACCAGGAGGGGATTTATCCACTACGAAGTCTCCAACTGGGCCCGCCCTGGTGCACAATCCGTGCACAATAGCCTCTACTGGCGTGGCGCCAACTACGTCGGTCTCGGCGCAGGAGCAGTGGGTTATGTCCGAGGAATGCGCTGGCGCAACCAGCCTATAGCCCTGCGTTACTGCCAGGAGGTCGAGGCTAATGGCGCTTCCCGCTGCGAGATCGAGCTCCTCACCGCCCGAGAACGCGCCCACGAGCTTCTCCTCTTGCCACTCCGGACAGACGCGGGATTGCAGATTCCTGAGTTCCAGCGTAGCACCGGTGTCAATATCTTCGAGCAGTGTGCTAGCAGCATCGAGATGCTGCAGCATCTCGGCTTCATCTCCGTAGACGGCCCGGCTCTGCGCGTTCCAGAACGCCACTGGCTTGTGTTGCACAGCATCACCGCCCAGCTCATCGCTGCCTTCGATGCCGCGACAGTTCAACGCAGTTCCCGGAGCACAGCGACATCGTCTGGTCTCGGTGGGCCCCATGGCACCTAAGTCTCGGCCATCAGATCCAGACGCTCAACTCACTTCACTCCTCGCGGTGATGACAGCTCGTAGGTGCGGCATGCTTCTTCCCTTGCCTCACACGTGTACTACAAGTGTTCCCTGCACCACCTCGACGTCGAATGTTGGCACTGTGGGCTCGTCATACTCGATGCTTACCTGATAGGCACGGACACGGACGCGGTGTGGATTGAAGATCGACCGACCAGTCGTGAGATCAAACTCCCAGCCGTGCCACGGACACCGCACGATCTCACCATCTCGTCCCCAACGATATTCTCCGGGAGCGGACGGCAGGCTCGTACCGGTGACTTTGCCGAGGTAGAGTGGCGCACCTTGATGTGGGCAGCGATTCAGTAAGGCAAAGAAGCTCCCACGGACGTTGAAGAACCGATCGAGTGCCCCTGATTGCCACAATCTTGCGGCTGCCAGGAAGCACCTCCTCCACTCGTCCGACCACGTGACGCTCCAAAAACCCTTTTCCCCTTTCGAGAGCAGCACATCCATTGTGAAGCGTGAAGTCTCTCCGCTCGGGCCGCCTCATCTTATGGCACGACACCGTTAGGTCGTGCGAGGATTGCGCGCGCCCGAAGTCAGGACTAGCCTAGCCGTTATACTCGGCTGGAGAGAACAGCGCAAACAACGAACGGTCAAACAGGCATGCGGCGTTCCACCGTGGTGCGATTAGTCTTCGTCATCGTCTTGGCGCTTGTAGCTGCCTTCATTGATTGGCCAGGGAATCCCGGAATCTACATCCACTCTGGGAGCTTCACTATCGATAAGCCGATCATCATCAGTGAAGGTCTCGATCTTCAAGGTGGCTTATCTGTGATGCTCCAAGCCGCGCCTACGAATAACAAACCGGTCACTCACGAAGAAATGGTCGCCGCTAAAGGAGTCATCGAGAACCGAATCAACGGATTGGGTGTTGCCGAACCCGTCATCCAGCTCTCTGGTACCAACCGCATCATTGTCGAGCTACCCGGCCTCAAGAATCCGGAGCAAGCGATCAGGCTCTTCGGCTCAACCGGACAGCTCGAATTCTTGAATACTGGCAGCTTGCCGATCCCTGTTGGTTGCCCCATCCCCTATTCAAATGGCAAACTGCCGTCCGTCGCCAATCCTCCAGCCGGCTGTCCTACGCCGCAGCAAATTGGCAATCCACCGGTCGTTCTTACCGGTTCGGATGTTCAGTCTGCTTCAGTCGGATATGACCAGCTCGGGCAGCCGCAAGTGCAAGTCACGTTGAAATCCGAGGCCGGAAGCAAGATGACAACCTATTCTTCCCAGAATGTCGGCAGGTACCTCACTGTGACGATGGACCGCGTGGTCGTGGAATCGGCGCAGGTCCGCCAAGCGCTCAATACCCAGTTCGTCATCAGTGGTGGGAGCATGACGCTCAATGATGCGAAGCGGATTGCGCTGGAGATCAAGTATGGTGCACTTCCTGTACCGATGACCATTATTCAGCAGCAAGAGGTGGGCCCCACACTCGGGCAGGATTCGGTCCATCGGAGCATCATCGCAGGTATCATTGGCCTTGTCATCGTTATTCTCTTCATGCTCGTCTACTACCGTCTCCCGGGCCTCGTTGCCGATCTCGCGCTGCTCGTCTACGCGCTGCTGGTCTTCGCAATATTCAAGTGGATACCGGTAACACTGACACTAGCCGGAATCGCGGGTTTCATTCTCAGTATCGGAATGGCCGTTGACGCTAACGTGCTGACCTTTGAACGGCTCAAGGAGGAGCTCCGCTTTGGCAAGACACTCAGTGCAGCGCTGGAAGCCGCATTCGATCGCTCCTGGCCTTCCATTCGAGACTCGAACGTGTCGACGATGCTCACCTGCGCCGTGCTCTACGTGTTCGGCCAAGGATCAATTCGCGGATTCGCGCTTACTCTCTTCATCGGAGTAGTTACGAGCATGTTCTCAGCAATCTTCGTCACCCGTACCTTCTTACGCGTCCTGGCGACCTTCCCACCGGCACGACGGAGCGAGTTCTTCGGCGTGGAAAGGGCACCTGCCAGTGCTTGACATCATTGGTAAACGCTACTGGTACTTCCGCATCTCTCTCCTCATCATCGTCCCCGGCCTTCTTGCACTCATCTTCTTCGGCCTCCGGCCCGGAATCGACTTCACAGGCGGGTCAGAGCTGACCGTCCAGTTCCAGCATCCGGTCTCCTCCACAGCGATTCTGCAGGTGCTCGCCAATGATGGCTTTCCAGATTCATCCGTACAAGCCATCACGAGTACTACCACTCCGAACAGCTACTTTCTGCGCACAAAGGTGATGAGCACTCAACCGCCAAATGACCAGAAGGGCAAGGTCGAGGCAGATCTTCAGGCCAAGTTCGGCCCAGTCACGGAGCTGCAATTCCAGAGCATTGGCCCGATCATTGGCAGTGAAACAACCCACCAAGCTATTCTCGCCGTACTTGCCGCGAGCGCACTCATTCTCATGTACATCTGGTATGCCTTCCGCAATGTATCCTTCCCTCTTCGCTTCGGAGTGTGTGCTCTTGCTGCCTTGCTCCACGATGTTCTCGTGGTGATGGGCATTTTCGCCATTCTTGGTAAGCTGTTCGCCATCGAGGTTGATGCGCTCTTTGTGACAGCAATGCTGACAGTTATTGGCTTCTCTGTACACGACACGATCGTGGTCTTCGATCGTATTCGCGAAAACCTTCAGCGACGAACGGGGGAGCCGTTCGAAGTCGTTGTCAATAACAGCATCGTCCAGACACTTGTGCGTAGCCTGAACACCTCAGTCACCGTGTTGCTTACGCTGCTGGCCTTGTACATGTTTGGTGGAGTGAGCATCCGGCTATTCGTGCTTGCGCTACTCATCGGCATCTTTAGCGGTACCTATTCGTCCATCTTCAATGCTAGCTGCCTCCTTGTCGTATGGCAAAACCGCGAGTTCCACCAGTTCTTTCCCCGTCTACTTGGCTTGCGCCGGGCTATACCTCAGTCTTGAGTGAACACACTGCCCTCACCTTACCGGAGTTCCACCTGGTAACTCCCCCGCACATTCCCCCCCGGCGACTTGTCGAGGTGATCCAGGTCGCTGCGGTAGCTGGAGCGACCGTTGTCCAACTCCGGATCAAGGACAGCACGCTGGCTGAGCAGCTGCAGATCACTCGGATGGTGGTCGATGTCGTAGGAGATGCAGTGCCGATCGTCGTAAATGGCGCGCTCGAAGCCGCCCGTGTCAGCGGTATTTCCGGCCTGCATCTTCCGGATCACGACAACAGGCTTGGTCAGGCACGGCTGCTGCTCGGACCACGTGTGCTGCTCGGAGCCTCCGTACACAGCGTCGCATCCGCCCAGAAAGCAGCAGCGCAAGGGGTGGACTATCTCATATTTGGCAATGTCTTTCCTACACAGACCCATCCAGGAAGTCCAGGTCGCGGCATCGCCGCCCTCTCCGAGGTAGTCACAGCGGTGACTGTACCGGTCATCGCCATTGGCGGAATCGCTGTCGAGCAAGTTGGCGACGTCATCGCTGCTGGTGCAGCAGGAATCGCCGTCGTCTCGGCCATCTTCGCTACAACGAATCCAGGGCTAGCCACACGCCGTCTGGCCGAAGCGTTGCAAGCGTCTTGGCACGCGCTCCAGAGGCCAGCGCCACGCTGATACGAAGTTGATTGCAAGCTGAGCGTGCTGTGGTGTCGCCTTAACCTTACGACGACCAACCACCAACGATGAGGGGTGAAGAACGGACCACACCAGGAGGGGTTTGACAAATGGACAGCGTGGCGGCTAGTGTTGCTGCAGCAACGTGAGGTGCGCCTTGGCAGCAAACAAAGGGACAAGCACCAGGTCGGCGCTTGAGCATCTTGAGCATACGGATACTCGCGAAATGACTGTGAGCTCCAACGAATTCCGTAAGGCCATGCGTCAGTGGGCCTCAGGTGTCACAGTCGTCACAGTGCAGCACAACGGAGTGCCTCGAGCCATGCTGGCGACATCATTCTTGTCGGTCTCGATTCAGCCCGCGAGCATCCTCGTGAGCATTCGGCGAGACGGTCTCACACACGATCTCATGGTGAAGAGTGGCTCGTTTGCGGTGCACATCTTGCGGGATGATCAAGGAGATATGGCCGAACGTCTGGGCTACGCCAATGACGAAGACTATCGATTGCTGCGTTCTGTGGCCTATACACTCAGCTCAAACGGGTCACCGATTCTGGAAGACTGCCTCGCCTGTCTTGATTGTCGCATTGCCACAACGATCGAAACAGTCGATCACACGCTCTTCATTGGGGAAGTGCTAGCGACAACTGTGATGCCAGGGAGCCCACTGGTGCACTGGGCGCGCGCCTTTCATGCGCTTGTGAGTGAATGAAAGACGAAGAGCTAGCCCCATGCCACGTCGTTACCGACGTTTACGTCAGATGAAGAAAACTGCGACACAGAGAGGAGTCTCGATCCGTGGAGTTCGATGACCAGACGATGCAAGCAGATGCCACCCTCTCCGGTGCTCTCATGCAAGGTGACGGTGGCCTGAGCTTCTTGGCAACGCTCGTCGACGAGTGCCACGGACGGTTCGCCGGTACCGAAGATGAGTACAAGGCACGCGATCTCATCGCACACACTATGCAAA
Organism: Chloroflexota bacterium; assembly: GCA_023381895.1. The sequence continues at coordinate 35,566 of JAMCTA010000136.1, read as the reverse complement.
GCTACGGGCTCAGTGAGGTGCACACAGAAGCGTTCGACTACCCAGGCTGGAGCCGTGGGCCTCAGCCTCACCTTGTGCTCCAGGAGCCACATCAGGTGCTCTACGCCTTCTCCTTGCCGGGCTCGCCTTCCTCTCACATCGATGGCGACCTCGTAGACTTTGGGTGCGCCAGTGATGCCGACGTTGCCCGCGTTGGTGACCAACTGGAGGGGAAGATCGTCCTCATTAGCGCTAGCACGCCCCGGCGCAGCCGCGCTATGCATCGTGATGAGAAGGTTGCGCGCGCAGCGCGGCGTGGTGCAGTCGGAGTTCTCTGGGTGCGCGATAACCCAGGTCAACTCGTGGAGACGGGCGCACTCTTCTTCCACGATGTCCCGCGCATCCCTGGTGTGGCAATCACGCCAGAAGACGGGCTCCGCCTTGCACGCTGGCTCGTCCAAGGTCGGGTCTTGCACTTATCGCTCAGTACCAATGACTCTCCACAGGAGAAGACGAGTTGGAACGTTGTTGCCGAGATCCCTGGCACAGAGCGCCCTGACGAGTTTGTCATTATCGGCGCTCACTACGACGGGCACGACCTCGCAGAGGGAGCGACAGACAATGGCAGCGGTACCGCTGCCATCCTTGAGGCAGCCCGGTGCCTTGCGAAGGTCCAGGGATCGCTCAAGAGAACGGTGCGCGTAGTCTCATTCGGGGTAGAAGAGCTCGGCCTGTTTGGGGCCTACGCCTACGCCGGGCATCATCACGATGAGCTTGACCGGTGTCGCTTCGTCTTCAATCTGGACTCCGTCGGCCATCCCAGCCTGACAAAAGGGATCATGACGCAGCTACGCCCCGAGCTCCGCGGTCCGCTGCAGGCTATCGGCGCCAAGATGGGTGACTTATTCCCTATCGATGACCACGTCTCGATGTATTCCGACCATTTTCCTTTCGTGCTGCAAGGTGTTCCCGCCGGTTCGATGACGAGTGATGACAGCCGCGGCAACAGCCGTGGTGTTGGGCACACGGCGGCTGACACCTTCGACAAAGTTCATCCAGTTTCGCTCAAGCTCTCCGCGATCATGGCAGCGCGCGTCGCATTCTTCATTGCCAACGCTGCGGAATGGCCTGCCGCCCGGTGGACGGCAACAGAGACAGCAGCCAGGCTCGAAGGCGCAGGCGTGAAGGACACTATGGTGATGGAGGGCGTGTGGCTGTTTTCTCAGAGCTGAAGATCCATGCTCTACCGCCAGCAGCTATGGAAGAGGTGAAGATCGATGGTATATCGCGTGGCCATTATCGGCTGTGGGCGTCCGCGACGCGAAGTGGGCTCAACGGGCTTCGGCCAGTCCCATCTTCACGCGGAGGGCTACAAGCGTTCGGGCAAGTGTGAACTCAGTGCTCTTGTCGACATCGTCCCTGAGAACGCCGAGCGCTTTGCGCAGGAACACGGCGACCCGGAACATCCACCTGCAATATTCGCTGACTACGAGGAGATGCTCAAACAGGTGCAGCCGGACATCGTGTCGATCTGCACGTGGCCGCATCTTCACGCTCCTATGGCTGGCGCCTGTGCGCAGGCTGGCGTCAAAGCCGTGCACTGCGAGAAGCCAATGGCTCCTAGCTGGTCGGAGGCGCAGTGCATGGCAGAAGAATGCGAGCGTCGCAACACGCAGCTCACCTTCAACCATCAGCGCCGCTTTGAAGCTCCTTTTCGCACCGCGAAACGCTTGCTCCAAGAAGGGACCATTGGTAGCCTACATCATCTCGAGGGTCACTGTGACAACCTCTTCGACTGGGGCACCCACTGGTTTGACATGTTCTTTTTCTATCAAGACGAGACGCCAGCACGGTGGGTCCTTGCCCAGATCGATAATCGCATCGCGCGCAAGGCTTTTGGTGTCCCGATCGAATGGCAAGCACTGAGCCATTTCCAGTATGTGAATGGTACCTACGGGCTCCTCTTCACTGGCCGCGACAGTGCCATCGGTTGTGCGAATAGACTAGTCGGGAGCGAAGGAATCATCGAGGTCCAAGCGCGTCTTGCCGACGGTAGCTCGGCGCCGGTGCGAGTGCAAAGAAGCGGTAGCCAGGGTTGGGAGTACCCGGACTTTGCTTCGGCCCGACCACCCCTACTTGGAAACTCCGTCGCCCAGGGGATCGCCGACTTGTTAGATGCCCTCGAAGCCGGACGTGAGCCAGAGCTCTCGGCCCGGCGAGCGCTCCGCGCAACTGAGCTGATCTTCGCCAGCTATGAGTCGAGTAGGCGGCGAGGACGCGTCGACCTGCCGCTCGTCGTGACTGACTCTCCTTTCGTGGCGATGATCGAGGCAGGAGCGATCGAAGTGGGTGCACCGCCGTCGACCTAGCTCATCCCCCTGTGCAACACGACTTCTCATGCGCTCGACGTATTAACAGCGGCGTGAGATCAGCCGATTGACAGTGGTATCATAGCGATTGATACAAACGTTCTAATCTCCGTCCAAAGGAGCGAGGCCGTTGCCCGACTTCGAGGTCGTTTCGCCCTTTGCACCAACCGGTGATCAGCCAGAAGCTATTCGCCAGCTTGCCGAGGGTGTACAGGCGGGTTACCGTTACCAAACGCTTCTGGGAGCTACGGGAACAGGCAAGACCTTCACGATGGCGAAGCTGATCGCGGAGGTTCGACGACCATCCTTGGTGCTCGCCCCAAACAAGACGCTCGCTGCGCAGCTCTGCTCGGAGTTCAAAGAGTTCTTCCCTCACAACGCCGTCGAATACTTCGTGTCCTACTACGATTACTATCAGCCAGAGGCCTACATTGCTCGATCCGACACATATATCGAGAAGGATGCATCGATCAATGAAGAGATCGAAAAACTGCGCCACGCAGCGACTCACTCTCTCTTCACGAGAAGAGACGTAATTATCGTCGCGAGCGTGAGCTGCATCTACGGCCTGGGCTCACCAGAAGACTACAATCAGGTCGTCGTCCCGCTCCGAAGAGGTGAGATTCGGCGACGAGATAAGGTGTTGCGGCATCTCACGGAGATCCAATACGAACGTAATGACAACTCTCTCTTCCGCGGGAAGTTCCGTGTGCGTGGAGACGTGCTAGAGATCTTCCCATCCTACGAAGATGTCGCTGTTCGCGTGGAGTTTTTCGGCGACGAGATCGAGCGTATCGTTGAGCTCGATCCGCTGACTGGTGAATACCTCGCCGAACGCACGTCGATCGACATCTACCCTGCCAGCCACTACGTGACGACACAGGACAAGCTCCAAATTGCAATTCGGACAGTGGAAGAAGAGCTGCAAGAGCGGCTGACGGAGCTGGAGCGCCAAGGAAAGATCCTTGAGGCAGCTCGTCTGAGGCAACGAACGAACTATGATCTCGAGATGATGCGGGAGTTCGGCTTTTGTAGCGGGATCGAGAATTATTCACGCCACCTCGCTGGGCGCAGCCCTGGAGATCGGCCGTGGTGCCTTCTCGACTACATGCCAGATAACTACCTCATGCTCGTCGACGAGTCGCATATCAGCATTCCTCAGGTACGCGGAATGTACGCAGGGGACCGTGCGCGGAAAGAAGTCCTGGTCGATTTCGGTTTTCGCCTGCCTTCAGCCCTGGACAACCGTCCGCTGACATTCGAAGAGTTCGAGGGGCTCGTCCGGCAGGTGGTGTTCGTATCGGCCACTCCCGGTCCCTATGAGTTTGGGCACAGTGAACAGATCGTTGAACAGATCATCCGGCCCACCGGCCTAGTTGATCCTGCGATCACTGTCAAGCCGACGAGACGGCAGATAGACGACTTACTGGAGCAGGTCCGCCAGCGTGTGACAGTTGGTGAGCGAGCACTCATCACCACACTTACGAAGAAGATGGCGGAAGATCTCGCTGACTATCTTCAGGAGATGGGCGTCAAGGTACACTATCTCCACTCAGAGCTCGATGCCATCGAGCGCATCGAGATTCTGCGGGACCTACGTCTCGGTGTGTATGATGTTGTCGTCGGCATTAATCTCCTCCGCGAGGGACTCGATCTTCCGGAAGTATCGCTCGTTGCCATTCTGGATGCTGACAAAGAAGGGTATCTGCGCTCGGAAGGCTCTCTCATCCAGATCATCGGGAGAGCAGCTCGACACATCAACGGACACGTCATCATGTATGCCGACCGCATCACCGGATCGATGCAACGCGCAATCGATGAGACGTATCGCAGGCGGCGTATCCAGATCGCCTACAACGAACAGCACGGTATCACTCCACAGAGTATCCAGAAGGCTATCAAGGATCTCACGTCAACGCTGCGTCAGGTTGCGGAACAGCCGGCAGCCTACGAGGCTGCGAACGTTTCCCGACAGCTTCCGAAGGATGAGATCGCACGGCTTATCAAGGATCTCGAAACTCAGATGAAGGTGGCAGCCAAGAACCTCGAGTTTGAGCGCGCCGCGCTCTTGCGGGATGAGGTCGTCCAGCTCCGGCGCGATCTCCAGGGGGAGAACCTCACGGTTGATCCCCGCGTGCTCGTCGATGGAGTGCCGCAGCCGCTGACGCCAGTCGCGATGAATGTCTCCAATACGGAAGCGGCAGCGCCGACGTCCACGCCAGCACACGGGCGTCCCATACATCGAAGCCGTGGTGGGCGCCGGTGAGCCGTACTGCAATCGGACGCCGAACAAGGTTCTGCGAGCCAACCGTAGTGCCAGTCTGCTCGTCCATTGTACGAGTGCTGAAGACGATAAGAAACCGCTCGACCACGTCGAATGACAATGCAGGTCGATGATCGCCTCGGGCTCCAGCTCTTCAGCGCTTGGTATTTAGCTCACTGGGGTCTGGGATAGTGGCCGTGGGCACTTCCGGTTTAGCCTCGGGGGGAATGTAACTCCGACCGTAGTTTCCCAACTGAGCCGGATCCTGCGGAGGAGTGCCAATCCGAGTTCCCGACACCCCTTGTTCAAGAACCGGATCAATGGTCCGTCCTGTCTCCGCTAACCGGTGCACAACATACGTATCCAGCTTGGCTTCCAGAGTCTCCACGAGATCAGGATGCTCCGCTGCAAGATTGTGTTGCTCGTCCGGATCTGAGTCAACGTCGTACAGCTCTCGCAGCGGTGAGCCCTCGTGGAAGCTCGGCGCAAGCGCCTTGATCAGCTTCCAACGTCCACTTCGAACAGCACGCTTGAGCTGCCACGAAGCCTCACTGAAGAATAGGTCCGTGTAGTTGCCATCACGCAATCCATAGATACTGGAAAGAAGGCTGATTCCTTCCATCTTTTCAAGGTTAGGTATTCCACAGAGCTCGAGAATCGTCGGCGCAAGATCCACGTTTTCGGCGAAGCCAGAGACTCTCTTCCCACGAGGGAGCAAGGAGGGTGCCCACACGATCAAGGGAATGTGGATATTACACTCATAGAGACCGTGATGGTCATAGTAGCCCTCGTGCTCGTCGAGAACTTCTCCGTGGTCCGCAGTGACAAATACCACGGTCTCGCTGAGAAGGCCGCGCTGCTCTAATCCCGTCAGAACAGGCTGGAGATGATCATCCATGTAGCGGATCTCCCCGTCATACAAGGCGTTCACGTAGGCCGTATCCGTTACACCGGGCATCCAACTATGGAAGTACCATCGGAACGGCTCAAACGCCCATACCTTGTCCATGGTGGTGGTGGTCTTGTCGCATGGGTCGCGGCCCTGATCGTAGAACATCAGGCGATAGGGATCAGGCGGCAAGTATGGCGTATGCGGGTCCCAGTAGTGCACGAAGAGAAAGAACGGCTTCTCCTGCTGCTGTAGGGTATTCAACACGGGGAAAAGCTTCTCATTGACGGTTTCTGCTTTGCGGAGCACTCCTGATGTGGAACGATCCCATGCATAGTCCTGGTACACATCGAAACCCCTGGGGAAATGGCGCCGCATGTTGTCTACTGCGGCGGTGAAGTAGCCCCGGTCTTTGAGAATCTCCGCAAGCAGTCGCACGTGCGGCTCAGGCTGCACCCTGCCGCCGATGTTGACAATATTGTGAGTGATCGCCTCTTTTCCAGAGTGCATGGTCGTGAAGCTGGGATGGGTTGGAATGTTCGGCGCATAAAAGCGCTCGAAGAGCACTCCGTCACGGGCAAGCATGTCAAGAGAGGGACTGGTCTGACGCGGATAGCCGTAGCAGCCGAGATGATCAGCGCGCAATGTATCAAGCGCTATCAGAACAATGTTCACAAACATCTCCCTTCGGAGAATACTGTACACGCTGCTCAGTTGGGTGACTACTGTGGAAAGAAGAGCCAAGTCGGCGCCCCTGCGCTAACTCCAAGTCCACTCAGATAACTCTGGGGAACCTCAAGGGCATAGCGGTAAGGTCCAGGTGAAACATGGATATCGGTCGTGAGCGGCTGCATGTCCTCGATTGCGAGAACGGTACCTTCGTCGTCTAGAAATGCGACCGACAGCGGAATGATCGTGTCCTTCATCCAAAAGCTGTAGGTGACGTCGCTCGGGAACACAAACAACATTCCAGTGTCAGCTGAAAGTGAGGGACGGTTCATCAGTCCCGTCTGCCACTGTTTGGGAGTAGTCGCAAGCTCTACTCGCACCAGGCGCACAGCGCCCTGAGCACCTATAACGAGCAGACTCGGGTACGCTGGACCTACAGGCCCAATGTCACGGGCATCAATGTAGCCGAGTCCTTCGGTCGCTGGATTCAGTACGAGAACACGCTCGCCGGCACTATTCAGGGCGACCAGCGGGGTAAACTGGGGAAGATCCTGGAGGTCGATCGCTGCAGCATCCGTTCCCGACCAGAGTGATGTGGGGATGAAGTTGGCGACCCACTGAACGGGATATGGCTCAGCGGCTAATGCGACCGGCAGGGCTGGAACCGTCAAAATGCTCAAGAGGAAAGCCGCGGTTATGCCCTGGAGCAACTGCCAAGCCCGAGGCAGTTGATACCGCCCCCTTCGGCTTAGCTTGGACACGGGTTCACTAAACTCCACTCTCTGTAACAGCACCAACCAGGGCGTGAGAAAATGCGTGGTTTCCAACGCAAGAATCATAACGCAGCAACATACTCGTACTCGTAGAGACAAGAACGCTGGTACGGATCGCACCGGCACGAGCATCGGTATCATTATGTCCGAAGTGAAAAGGGATACCCATGAGTGATCAGCCCGTAGCCCTCGATGCGATGGGTGGGGATCGTGCGCCGGCCGTCACGTGTGAGGGTGCTCTCGAAGCTTGGCGCCGCTGGCAGATCCCGGTGACACTCGTGGGTCCTGAACAGCAACTACTAGCTGAGCTGCGTCCTCGTGGACCCATCCCAAGCGGTATCTCAGTCGTGCACGCCACCGAGGCCATCGGAATGACGGAGCACGCATCTGAGGCCTTCCGCCGAACTCGGGACTCTTCTATGCACGTGGCTTGCCAGCTCGTCAATGAAGGAAAGGCGTACGCTGCTGTATCTGCCGGTAATAGCGGAGCGTTCTTCGCAGTGGCGATGTTCACTTTTGGGCGCATCAAGGGTGTTGACCGCCCAGCACTTGCCACGATCTTTCCGACGCAAGGCCAGCCTGCCCTCATCTTGGATGTTGGCGCCAATGCCGAGGTGCGGCCTCACCATCTTGTTCAGTTCGCTGTGCTGGGCACCGTCTATGCCAAGAGGGTACTGGGAGTTGCCGAACCAAGAGTAGGACTCCTCTCTAACGGTGAGGAGGAGGAGAAAGGCACACCCGTCGTTCAGGAAGCGCATCAGAAGCTGCGCAAGACCGGACTCAACTTCGTTGGCAACGTCGAGGGGAAAGACGTGCCTCGTGGCGCAGCGGATGTCGTTGTATGTGATGGCTTCGCTGGCAACGTGCTGATCAAGACCGCCGAAGGAGTAGCAGAAACAATGCTTGGGCTAATCCGAGCCGAGCTCACGTGCTCGCTTTGGACCAAGCTTCTCGCTGCCGGCCTACAGCCGTCTTTTCGGAGGATTCGTACAAAGCTCGATTACGCTGAGTACGGAGGTGCACCGCTCATCGGGCTACGGCACGTCGGCATTGTGGCCCATGGCCGTTCAAATGGCTGGGCAATCGCCAATGCGCTTCGTGTGGCTTCTCACGCAGTCCAAGAGCGTGTCATCGAAGCGATGACCACGGGAGTCGCCGAGTTGGGCAACGTCACAGGCGGGCAGGTGCAGGATCGGTCCGCAAGCTAGTCAATGACGAGACCACCGTTCACGTCGAGCATTTCCCCTGTGATATATGCTGCATCCGCGGAGAGCAGGAAGCATATGGCCCCCGCCACGTCCTCCGCGGTCCCCAGCCTGCCCATTGGAATGAGCCTCCGTAGGTGCGCCCGCTGTTCTGTCGTGAACTGGCGGCCCATTGGCGTATCCGCAGGCCCGGGACAGACGCAGTTGCACGTGATTCCCATTGGGCCAAACTGACGTGCGAGCGACTTAGTCAGCGCAAGAACGCCACCCTTTGCGCTGTTGTAGGCGATGCCACTGAGAATTCCACCTTGCTTGCCCGCGGTCGACGACACAGTGACAACCCTACCAAAGTTCTGACGAACCATGAGGGGAAGCACTGCCTGGCACGTGAGAAAGGTACCCGTGAGGTTGACGCGCAAAACCTCATCCCATTCCTCTAGGGTACAGTGCAGGATATCGGCCATTCGCAGGATGCCCGCGCTCGTGACAACTCCATGGACCGCGCCCAGTTCCTCCGCGACAACGGCAACAGTGTGACGGACGTGATCTGGCTGCGTGATGTCCAAAGCGAAATAGCGGACGCTCCGGTTCCACCGGGACGTGAGCGCTGACGCGCACGCTTCTAGCTCTGCTCTATCCCGATCCACAAGGACAGGAATGCCACCTTCAACTGCGACCCGCTCAGCAACAGCCCGACCAAAACCCCGGGCGGCGCCTGTAATCAGAACTACACGTCCTTCAAGGCGCTCAGACGGTAAGCTATAATGGCTTACCATGGCACAGGCTTCTCGACCTAGGGTTTTCCATCATCACGATAATCTAGGTGTCCGAGATCATGCACGCCGTAAGGGTGGGCAGCTCAGCTAGCCCTTGCGTGCTTTGCGTCGCGCAGCGCGCCGGCGCTTCAGTCGCTCTGTCTCACTCTTCGACACGAACCGCGAAGATTCACGATAGCTTCGCAGGATTCCCGATTGGCTGACACCACGGACAAACCGCTTCAGCACCTGATCAAAAGATTCACCCTCTTTGAGTTCGACGTGCATTCGCTTGAGATGCTTCCCTTCCGTGACGTGTCCGAGCGACTACTAAGCTTCTCATTCTACACGGGAATGAAGCAAGGATGCTAGCAGAGTAGCCCCGCGAACCAGTCACTCGAGGAGCACACCGTGGGCGCGGGCGGTCTGAAGGAGATCTGGGCGATTCGTCGTAATACCGTCCACTCCCATCCGGGCTAATGTCTTCATTGCGGCCGGACGGTCTACAGTCCACGCCACTACCCAGATTCCCGCCTCGTGGAACTGCTGAATTAGCTCAATTGTGAGACCACAGTGCTCTGCGGTAACCATGTCAGTAGGAATCCGTTTCAGGAGAGACGGGTCTGCGATCACCCTTTGCAAGGCCTGGACGTCGAGCGTGAGAGAGGTCGCAATTACCCCATGAGCCAAACGGACCTTCAATAGAGACTCGAGTGACCCGCCACAGACGATAGCCCTATCTACACCAGCCGCTCGTACCTCAACCCCAATTTGCGCTTCATAGCCGGTTCCCTTTAGATCAATGAGAGGGACAGCTCGACCGTGACTCAGTTGTAGAAAATCAATGAGCGTGGGAACATCGCCGTGGCCGGGAAGAGCTCGAAGCTCCTCGAGGGACAGTGTCGATACCGTGATGCTGACGTCGGCAACCTCGATACGCTCATCGTGGACAAGGACGAGATGACCATCGCGCGTGCGCTGGATGTCGGCCTCGAGGAGGTCACACTGCCAAGAAAGAGCGTGCTCAAAAGAAGCTAGCGTATTCGCTTTGGAGAGCCCGCCGGCCCCCCGGTGTCCAGAGCACCACGGCCGCGAAAGCCGTGTCAGCCAGTCCGGCCCGCGCATCTGCTGAGAGATCACTCCATCAAACGCAAAAAAGAAGTGGACGATGCTGGGCTCGAACCAGCGACCTCGCGGATGTGAACCGCGCGCTCTGACCAGCTGAGCTAATCGTCCGAGAGCATGGACTATAGCCGGTTTTGACGATCCAAGCAACCTGATGTTCAGCTGATGTATCTGCTTGACACATTGACCACACGCCCATTATGAGCCGCAAACGCTGGCTGACATGGAGTGTCCTCGCATCTTGCGCGGCCCTGAGCGCCTCGCGGCATCGAGGAGTCGTGTCTGCCTGAATTGGCACAGCTGGTGCATATATACGGTTTACCAGAGGAAGTGAAACATTCGAGCCTTGCGAGGCGTTAGTGAAGGTAGTATAGATGGGCTGTTTTCCTTGCTTTCCTCCTGTTCGCGATGTGGCAAGAAGGGGTTGAAGATGAGAGCCTTTTCGAGACGGTTCCTCCTCCGTAGCGCAGGAGCATTGCCGTTCGTGGCTGCGGCCAGCACCCTCGCAACACCGGCCTTCGCAGACACTACTATCGTCAATCAGAATGGACAGTGGGTTAGCCGGTATACGGCCGGGACAAATGCACCGTGGACTGGGTGGCTAAGCTCTGGCGGCGTAGGCTACACCTATGTCTACCTCTTCTCCCAGCCGAACACGGGGAGCGTGCTCCTTGCTTCCCTACCGGTCAATCAGCCTGTCACAGTGATCGGCTACGCTCCAGGTGAGGTTCTGGCTCCCCCCAACCCACTGTGGTACCAGGTGCGGTCGTCCGCAGACATGGGCTGGGTATACTCTGGGCTCCTCTCTAACGTTGCGCCTATCCTCTTGCCTGCCAGCAAGGTGGCGCCACCTCCGGGGCCCATTCCCGGCCCACTCGCACAGGGAAAGTGCATCTCCATCTCCTTGAGCCGCCAGCACATGTGGGCCTATCAAAATGGCCAGGTATTCTTGGATACCGACGTCACAACAGGTGAACCGGGGCACGTAACGCCAACAGGGACGTTCACCATCCTCCAGAAAGTTCCCAACTTCAAGTTCATATCACTGTGGCCCGCTGGGTCCCCCAACTGGTACCCCGACTCGCCGACCCATTATGCAATGCTCTTCCGTGATGGTGGCTACTATATTCACGATGCGCCGTGGCGACCGTACTATGGTCCTGGAACAGACTTCCCGCATCTTGACCCGGACGGAACAGTCCGCTCTGGATCCCACGGCTGCGTGAACACTCCGCTGAAGCCGATGCTCGCACTGGCAGCGTGGACTGATCTGGGAACGCCTGTGCTCATCATCGACTGATAGAGACGATATCGTGGTGCAGCTTTCCAGACCTGGGGCCAGCAGGAATAGCTCGGGTCTAGGCCACAACCTGGTGCGCTATACTTTCAGAAGCGCAAGATGGGCTTGCGGAGTGTCAGAGATCACTCGCATCTTGCCAGCATCTCCCGGAGGTATGCATGGACGCCAAGTGGCTCCGCAATAGCTTCATCTATCTCTTGATTCTTGTCTTTGTGATGGCGCTGATCTTCAGTCTATTTCAGAACAACAATCAGTCAACCGCCCGCAGCATCACAGACGTCATCGCTCAAGTGCAGAAGGACGTGCAAACTGGCGTTACTACGGACAAGATCGTCGTCAATGGCAACAAGATAACTGCTGACACGTCGCAGGGCCGTCTCGTCGCCTACATCAATGATAACGAGAGCTTCTTACGTCTTCTTCACGACCAAGGGATTCCCTTCAATAAGGTATCAGTTGTAGAAGAGCCGCCCTCTCAACTGGCAGTATGGTTGAGCGTGATCGGAGGCATCGCCCCCATTTTACTGCTCGGCCTGTTCGTGTTCATCCTCATGCGACAGGCACAGGGTAGCAACTCGCAGGCCTTGTCCTTTGGTAAGAGCCGGGCACGCATGTTCATTGGCAACAAGCCCACCGTCACGTTCAACGACGTGGCTGGAGTGGACGAAGCAAAGCAAGAGCTTTCGGAGATTGTCGAGTTCCTGAAGTTTCCGGACAAGTTCTCTGCTCTCGGCGCACGTATTCCCCGCGGTGTCCTGTTGATCGGGCCACCGGGAACGGGCAAGACACTGCTGTCTCGGGCAGTGGCCGGAGAGGCGGGAGTTCCTTTCTTCTCAATCTCCGGCTCTGAATTTGTTGAGATGTTCGTCGGAGTCGGTGCAAGCCGAGTTCGAGATCTGTTCGATCAGGCGAAGCGGAATGCCCCCTGCATCGTGTTCGTCGACGAGATCGATGCGGTGGGACGCCAGCGGGGTGCGGGACTCGGTGGCAGCCACGACGAGCGCGAGCAAACCCTCAATCAGATCCTCGTGGAGATGGACGGGTTCGATACAAACACGAACGTCATCGTCATCGCGGCAACGAATCGTCCCGACGTGTTGGATCCAGCGCTGTTGCGCCCAGGCCGCTTCGATCGACACGTGGTGCTTCCGAATCCAGATATTCGTGGCCGGAGAGCGATCCTCGAGATCCATACGCGCAATAAGCCTCTTGATCGCAGCGTCACTCTTGATGTGCTTGCCAAGCTGACCGCTGGATTCTCTGGAGCAGACTTGTTCAACCTTGTCAACGAAGCGGCCATTCTGGCAGCGCGCCGGAATAAGAAATCCATCGGCATGAGTGAGCTAGAAGAGGCGATCGACCGGGTTACCGCCGGGCCCGAGCGCCGTAGCCGCGTCATCAGTGAGCGCGAGAAGGCGATCACTGCCTACCACGAGGTTGGGCACGCTCTTGTAGCTCGTATGCTCCCCAACTGCGATCCCGTCCAAAAGATCTCGATTGTCGCTCGCGGAATGATGGGGGGCTACACTCGCTTCTTGCCACGCGAGGATCGGTATCTCTGGACACGGAATCAGTTCCGCGACAATCTTGCATCGCTGTTCGGCGGACATGTCGCCGAGAAGATCGTCTTTGGTGATGTGTCCACTGGTGCCGAGAACGACATCGAGCGGGCCACGAACATGGCCCGCCGAATGGTATGTGAGTACGGCATGAGTGAACGCCTTGGTCCGCGCGCCTTTGGCCGCAAGGAAGAGCTCGTTTTCCTCGGCCGAGAGATATCAGAACAGCGTAACTACAGCGAGGCAGTCGCGCAGCAGATCGATAGCGAGATCAAAGACCTCATCGACAACGCCTTCGAGCGCGCTCACGAGGTGCTCTCTCGGTATCGCGAAAAGTTGAATGAGATCAGTGAAGTGCTGATGCGAGATGAGACGATTGATGCTGAGCGATTCGAAGACTTTTTCCGGTCGAATCCCCCGGAGCTCGTGCCAACGACCGCGCTGAGCTGACGCACGCATCATCAACTCGAGGATGGGGGCTGCAAATAGGACAGTGCGCCCCCTTCATCGTCGTCTCTGACTTTTCTCTCATTACGAGTGAGGTGTGAAGACGCTATGTTTCTCCGCGTGACTGGTGGTGACTTCCGCGGCCTCATGCTCCGCGTGCCGGCCCGACGAACTACACGCCCAACTGCGCAAGTGGTGAGAGAAGCGATCTTCGATCTGCTTGGTCCGCTGACACCTCAATCGCGCGTGCTTGACCTCTTTTCAGGTAGCGGCGCGCTCGGCATTGAGGCTCTGGGGCGTGGTGCAGAGCTTGCCGTGTTTGTCGAGCACGATACAGTGGCATGCCAGGCGATCCGGGTAAACCTAGAGACGGTGAGAGCGGCAGATCGCGGGCACATCGTGAGAGGAGAACTGCCAGCAGCACTCAACAGGCTCTCCGGCGCGTTCGACTATGTTTTTGCTGATCCTCCCTATACGTTTGCGGCTTGGGAGGCGCTGTTGGAACGCTGCCTACACGAATGTTTGGTGACGGAGCACACCGTCGTGGTCGTCGAATACTCGAGTCGCACGACGCTCGAGTGTGGTCATCATTTTAGCATCGTAAAACAGCGACGCTACGGTGATTCGTCGATTGCCTTGGTCAATTCGGGCGGTCTTGAACCGTAAGTTGACCCCACTGTCACGTAGACTACACAAACTCGCAGTCAAGAGTGCGGGAGCTATCTCTGATCGCCCATGATTGGGGCAACCACAACCGAGGACTGAGGAATGGTAAGGCCACACACTGCCAGTAATCTCGAGCTGCAGAACTTCCTTCAAGCTATCAGCGATCTGGAAAATGGCATCGCGGGATACCGTAATCTCATAAGGTCAGAGTTCAAGATCGTACCGCAACACGTGGTGGATGACCTGATCGATAAGATTCAGGTCCGGGTTCCCCCAAACATTGTCCAAGCACAAGGGATTGAGCGACAAATCGAGGAAATCCGATCGCGGGCCCTTGAGGAAACTCGAAGCATCCACGATCAAGCTGTCGCAGAAGCAGAACAGCGAGCTGCCAGTTCCGAGATAGTGCGCAGGGCGCACGAGGAATGCCGACGCCAGGAAGCTGAGCTAGAGACCCAGCTCCAGCAACGGCTCACAGCAGCCTATGCAGACATTGAGAACCGTATTGCGAAAATCGAGAATCTCGTACGATGCCACAGCGAGAGCACAAAAGGCATTCTGGATTACCTTAAGGTAGCAGAGTAGAGCGTTCGGCAATGCAAGAGTTCACCAAAGCTCGATCTGACCGTACCCTTGGCGTGGGTGAGGTATCTCACAACGCAGTGAGCGTCAGCTCCCCCGCCAATTGCGGGAATGATCTCTAGCTCGTCTTCCTCAGCAACCGGCTGCGCCAAGCCAAACGACACTGCTGCCCCATTCACTGCAACCGCCAAGCCAGGTCGAAGAGACTCACTGTCCCAGACGCGATCTCCAAGCTCTGGAAACTGTTCCTTGAGACTTTGCAGCGCCTCTCGAATGGTGGCTCCTGTCACTCGAATCTGACGCTGACCGCCAGCAAAGGGGCGAAGGAGTGACGGAAGCCACACAACCGGCATAGCCCGCTAGCTTATCTTTCCAAGAGCCCGCAAGACCGCCACCGGATTCATTGGCAAGCTGACGAACCGATGTCCTGTCGCGTGGTAGAGCGCATTCGCAATAGCGCCCAAAGGTGGCACAATAGGGACTTCACCCACGCCACGAACTCCGTAAGGATGTCCAGGGTTGGGAACTTCGACAAGCACCGTCTCGATCATCGGCACATCAAGCGTAGTTGGCTGTCGATAGTCGAGAAGCGATGCGTTGCGAAGGCGGCCCTTGTCATCGTAGTCATACGCCTCATTGAGCGCCCATCCGATTCCTTGAGTAGCTCCACCCTGGATCTGTCCTTCGACATAGCTAGGATGAATAGCTGTCCCTACGTCCTGCACTGCTGTGTAGCGGAGGATCTGCACTTTGCCCGTGTCGGGATCGACCTCAACGTCGACGATGTGTACACCGAAGGCGGGCCCAAACTGCTTTGGGCTCGGGTTTCCACGCCCCATAATAGTGCCGCCAGTATTGTGGGCGCGAGCCGCAATTTCTTTGAATGTGAGCGACTTGCCCGGGTCGTTGCGGCACGTGAGGACACCATCCTGGTATTCGACCTCGTCCTCAGAAACACTCCACACGCGGGCTGCCCGCTCGATCATCTGGCGGCGGATATCCTGTGCCGCTTCGTACACCGCCCAGCCGGTCGCAAACGTGACACGGCTTCCGCCTGTCGCATCGTTGTATCCTATGCCATCGGTATCAACGACCGACGGATGTACGTCCTCATAGGCAATGCCGAGGGTCTCGGCCAACTGCATGGCTGCTGATGCCCGGCTTCCACCGATATCGGTCGAACCCTCAGTGAGGATGACCGAGCCATCAGGGTTGACGCTCGCGCATACACTCGACAGGCCACCCCAGTTGAACCAGACCCCTGACGCCACTCCACGGCCCCGCCATTTGCCTTCGAGCGGTGACTTCCAGTGCTCTGTATTCTGCGCAGCAATGACGCACTCTTCATAGCCAATGCGTGCAAACACGCTGCCGCTGGCTTGGCGGGTTCCTTCCTTCGCTGCGTTAATACGGCGGAAGGTCAATGGATCCATCCCGAGCTTTTCAGCCAGCTCATCGACCACGCTCTCAGTAGCGAAAGCAGCTGCAGGCGCTCCGGGTGCTCGATACGCTGACGTGCGCGGCTTGTTGACGACGACATCGTAACCATCGATGTGCACATTGGGAATGTCGTACGGACCCAGCATGCAGGACATGCCGCCACCCAGAGGAGCGCTAGGGTAGGCTCCAGACTCGTACGCCATCCACGCCGAAGCGGCAGTGAGACGGCCATCCTTCGTAGCTCCCATCTTGAGCTTGATGATTGTGCCCGAGGTGGGACCCGTCGCCTCGAGAACTTCAGCTCGCGTCATTGACATCTTTACCGGACGTCCGGATTTTCGGGAGAGCAATGCTGCAAGAGGCTCGAGGTATACAGCGAGCTTCCCACCGAACCCTCCACCGATCTCCATCGGAATCACCCGAATCTGGGCAAGCGGTAGAAGCAGCAGCTTGGAGAGCTCGTTCCGAACACCGAAGGCAGTCTGGGTGCTGGTCCACACGGTCAGATGACCATCTGCGTCCCACATTGCTGTGCCGTTTTGAGGCTCAATATACCCCTGATGAACCATGGTAGTGGTGAACTCACGCTCGACGATCACACTGGCTGTAGCGAACCCAGCATCCGCATCGCCGAGGTCGACTTGGACGTACCGTGCGATATTGCTCGGCTTCTCGGAACGTCCAGCGATACTCTCGGTATACCTTTTCTCATCCAGAAGTGGCGCATCATCGCGCATGGCCGCGCGCAAGTCTAAGACAGGCGGCAACTCCTCCAGCTCAACCCGGATGAGTGCGAGCGCTTCCTCCGCCACGTGAGGATTAACGGCGGCTACCGCGGCGATGGCGTGCCCCTTGTAGAGGGCCTTTGCCGAGGCGAGGACATTGTCGCGAAGCTCTTGTAGGCGCCCACCACCTTCGCCCATTTCGATGTATTCGTTGCTCGAGAGCTTTGGTAGGTCAGCTGCGGTCACCACTGCCTTGACACCAGGCATGGTCAGTGCACCACTGATGTCGATGCTGCGAATGCGGGCGTGGGCAACAGGGCTGCGCCAGACCTTGCCATACAACATCCCTTGCAGAATGACGTCGGCGCCGTACTTGGCTCGCCCAGTGACTTTCTCCACTCCATCCGGCCTAACCGGACGGGTACCGATGACCTTGTAGCTCGGCTCGCTCTGCGCCTCTTGCTGGCGGGGCTTCTCGTCGATGATCATCGGGCTGCTACCTCCATCTCTTGCGCCACGGCCTGAACGGCTCGCACAATTTTGTCATATCCAGTACACCGGCACAGATTGCCAGCAAGCCAGTAGCGAATCTCGTGCTCGGTAGGGTGAGGATTCTTATCAAGGAGGGCCTTGGCCGCGACTAGGAAGCCCGGTGTACAGATAGCGCACTGGAGCGCAGCATGCTCCAGAAAGGCGCGCTGCAAGGGATGAAGGTGATCTCCTTCTGCCAATCCCTCGACTGTCATGATCGACTTACCCTGCACTTCGACGGCGAGGACTAGACATGAGTTCACCAAGCACCCATCAAGCAGCACACTGCACGCCCCGCAGTTGCCGTTGTTACAGCCCTCCTTAGAGCCAGTTAGCCCCAAGGTCTCGCGCAACACTTCCAGTAAGCTCTGGCGCGGTTCACACAAAAATGTCGCCGGCTCACCATTAATCGTGGTGTCGACCTGGACCAGCGTCGCCACTAGTTTCCCTCCTTTGCTCGTTCGACCGCACCAGAGAGTGCTCTTCGAACCAACACTCCGACCAAGTGCAGACGTTGCTCCCGCGTCCCCCGCATGTCCGTTATCGGTGATGTCGCTCGCTGCGCAGCCTCTGCCACGCGTGCAAACGTCTCCTCGCTCACAGGAGCGCCACTCAGAAGCTCCACTGCCTCAGCCACATACAGCGGCGTAGGAGCCACCGCTCCTACTGCCACTCGTCCACCCACGAACCGTCGCTCTGAGGCGCCCAGCTCCACAGATGCTGCAGCATTGACGACGGCAATATCCATCTCGTTGCGAGGGATGAAGCGCAATGAGAAGGCACCGCTGCGCGGCCGTGGCTCCGGAATATCGACCTCCACGAGGAGCTCACCCGGCTCCAGGGTATTGCGCCCGGGACCCGTACAGAACTCCTCAACAGGAATCCTTCGTTCGCCGCGTGGTCCAACAATGCGGCAGACACCTCCCAAAGCGATGAGTGCCGGAATGGTATCCGCTGCTGGAGAGGATGTACAGAGGTTCCCTCCGACGGTAGCCCGGCCCTGTATGCCAACACTTCCGACGAGAGCGGTACAGTCGATGAGCGCTGGGTAATGCGCCCTGATCATAGGATCTTCATAGATGCGGTAGCACGGCACTGCAGCGCCGAGGCGCAATCCCTTGCCGGGCTCCGCAGAGAGCACGTTCAGCTCTACTAGGCCTTTGACATCAACGAGGGTGTCGACGCTGCGCCGGCCTTCGCGCATCTGCACCAGAATATCCGTACCACCAGCGAGGGCCCGTCCCTGTAGCCCCGCGGCAGCCAATGCGGCAACGGCCTCATCCACCGACTTCGCCGCGACGTAGCTAAAACTCCGCACGTCACCCCTCCCCTAATTCCCTCGCCCTCAGCGCCCAGTCACCTCAACCAGCCACACCCAAGGGACTCGATATAGTATCGCACCCGCGCATACAACGTACAGATCAGCCCAAGGGTTCACTGGAGCAAGTAACAGACCATCGCAGTCTCAGGACGAGGCATCCTCTCTCAACGCTCGTCGAACGATTTGCCGGCGAGCCAATGGCGTGCCGCCGAGATGCGGCGCCCGTATACTTTTCGATACAGATGATGAATTCAGGCCTTCTCTCACAGCGTCTTGCCGATCTTCCACAGAAGCCAGGCATCTATCTGATGAAGGATGCTGATGGCACCATCATCTATGTTGGAAAGGCAGCTGTGCTCCGCAATCGTGTGCGCTCGTATTTTCAGGCTCCTGAAGGGCTTTCCCCACGCATCAGGAGCCTGGTCGAACGCATCGCAGACTTTGACTACATTATCGCTCGCAACGAGCTTGAAGCCTTCATACTCGAGTCGAACTACATCAAGGAGCACCGCCCACGTTACAACGTGCGGTTGCGTGATGACAAGCAATATCCCTACCTTCGCATCACGGTGCAAGAAGACTACCCACGCGTCGAGCGCGTGCGGCGAGTGGAGCGTGATGGGGCACGCTACTTTGGCCCCTTTGCCAGCTCCAAGTCACTGAATGGGACGCTGAGCCTCATCCGCCGCCTCTTTCCCTACCGCTCCTGCGAGCTTCCGCTGAGTGCATCTTCGATCGATCCGAGCTTTCGTCCTTGCCTGGAGTTCCACATCCATCGCTGCTTCGCCCCCTGCAACGGCACGATCTCTCGAGCGCAATACCGTCAGACTATTGAACAGGTCTGTCTCTTTCTGGAAGGACGTTCTGAGCGTATCGTGCGTTCTCTTGAGCGAGAGATGGTGGAAGCCGCCGAAGAGATGGAATTCGAGCGCGCCGCGCGTTTGCGTGATCAGCTTCGGTCTGTGCAGCGCGTCATCGAACGCCAGCGCGTTGTATCCCCGAAGCAAGAGGACATCGACGGAATCGGCCTGGCTAGAGACGCGCAAGGAGCCTGTGTCGAGATTGTCAGTGTTCGCGGTGGCAAGGTGGTGGGCAGCGACCGCTTCCTCATCGATGCTCCGCCGGAAGCATCAGATGCCGAGATTATCACCGCGTTTCTCCAGCAATACTATCCGAGAGCCGCGACTATTCCGCCGCACGTCTTATTGCCAGTTCCAGTCGAGGAAACCGACGTGCTACAAGAGTGGCTGCGAACACTCGCCGGCCGCCGCGTGCAGCTCACCAGTCCTCAACGTGGGGAAAAACGTCAGCTTATCCAGCTCGCCAGCGAAAACGCTACGCAGGATCTGCAGGAGGAACGGGCACGTTGGCTCTCCAATCGCCAGCGAACCGTTGAAGCAGCAGGAACGCTCGGAACTACTCTCCAGCTGCCCCGGTTTCCCCATAGGATCGAATGTTATGACAACTCGAATATCCAGGGCTCTGATCCGGTTGCAGCTATGGTGGTGTTCATCGACGGGCAGCCAGCCAAGCAGGAGTATCGCAGGTTCAAGATCAAGACCGTTCAAGGTCCCAATGACTTCCAATCTATGGGAGAAATCATTCGACGCCGCTTTCTCCGATTCGTCAAGGACAATGAGGATGACCGTGATGAGTCATCATCGGAAGACAGCGGTTGGGGAGCACTTCCTGACCTCGTCATCGTCGACGGCGGAAAAGGCCAGCTCAATGCAGCTTGCAAAGCCCTAGAGGAGCTCCGGCTGGCAGATAAGGTGCCAATTGTCGCGCTCGCCAAGCAGCAAGAGGAGATCTTCCTACCGGATCGGAGCGCGTCAATCCTCCTCCCGCGCACGAGTGCCGCTCTCCATCTGGTCCAGCGTATCCGCGATGAGACCCACCGCTTCGCAATCACATTTCACCGACAGCAGCGCCAGCGCTCAGGAATGCGTTCCCTCCTCGACTCAGTTACAGGGATCGGTCCGAAGCGGAAGCAGCAACTCCTACGCCGGTTCGGCTCATCAGAGGGGGTTGCCAGCGCATCGATTGCAGAGCTCACGCAGATCCCCGGAGTTACACCAACCCTTGCCCAGCGTCTTAAGTTCACGCTTGGACACGTCTAGAACATCGGTCAAGTAATCACGGGCGCCCCTGGGGAGAGATCGGATGGGCCGCCTCCGGCAGAGGACACTACTTGACCGGCGCTCTAGTCAATTTAGGGAGCAGGCACGGTCCGCTCCTCGAAGAGCACGGAGCCCAGCCCGGCAGGACAAGAAGGTGAATGCGGCCTCACGGGACCGTGAGGCCGCATTCACCCTGTGCTAGAAGTGGGCCCCCTCCGCTGTGCTCGAGGCGGCACGCGAGAACAAGGACAGCACTCCGGATGGGTGCTGTGGTGCTGGCGTTACCCAGCGCGAACGGCGCTCCCGCAATACTTGCTCGATCTCTTCTGGCGTGCGCCGCTGGCCGACGATGCCGACGAGGTCGAGCCGCCGCCGGCTGACGCTGATTTCAATGAGGTCACCATTCTCAACCAGGGCCAAGGGTCCTCCCACAGCCGCTTCTGGAGACACATGACCAACACAGGGGCCCTTCGTAGCGCCGCTGAAGCGTCCGTCCGTCACAATTGCAGTACTCGTGGCTAGTTCCGGGCGAGAGGAAAGAATGGCCGTGCTGAAGTACATCTCTGGCATACCAGCCTGCCGCGGACCTTCATTCCGAATTACCATGACATCTCCAGGCTTCACTTCGTGCGCCAAGATGCCTTTGATGGCATCTTCTTCGCAGTTGTACACAAGCGCGGGGCCAGCGTGCTCGTGCATTGAAGGATCGGCGGCCGCGTGTTTCATCACTGCTCCCTCGGGCGCGAGATTGCCCTCCAGCACGGCAATCGTCCCCCCGGTCTTGAGAGGGTTGTCAATCGACCGGAGCACGTGCCGCTGGGTGAGACGGTGATTCGCGAGGTAGCCCTTCCCCTCGAGGAAGAAGGACGTCTTCTGCAGATCATCGAGATTCTCTCCGAGCCGCTTCCCGGTGACCGTGAGCGCATCCAGCCGGAGAAACTCCTTCAGCTCTAGCATCAGGCCAGGTACACCTCCCGCATACCAGAGATACTCGACGGGATAGAGTCCTGAAGTCTTTGTGTTCGTCAACACCGGAACCTTACGGCCAATTTCATCGAACATCCTGGCCGTGACTTCGATACCGAGCTCACGCGCAATGGCAGGAACGTGGAGCAATGTATTCGTTGAACCGCTGATCGCCGCATGGAGAACCATTGCATTGTAGAAGGCATCAGCTGTCATGATGTCGCGAGGACGAATATCCCGATCGAGTAGGGCGAGTATCTGCCGCCCTGACTCGTGAGCCATGCGGTAGTACGAGTTCAGTACGGCAGGAGTAATCGCAGCTCCAGGCAGCGTCATGCCCAGGGCTTCCGCGATAATTTGGCCAGTGCTCGCCGAGCCCATAAACTGGCAGGCGCCGCACGTCGGGCAAGCGGTCTTCTGCGCCGAGAGTAGCACGTCCTCAGTAATCTTACCCTCGTCATAGTCCGCCCCCATAGGATAGAGCCAGTCTGACGAGAGCAAGTCTGGGCCGCTCAGTTGCGTGCCGCCAGGCACGACGATGGTCGGTAGGTTTATCCGTGCGATTGCCTGGAGGTGTGCGGGGACGCCCTTATCGCCGGACGTGATCGCCACGATGGCATCGTGAGGGTGGGCGCGCGCGTGAATCTCCATCATGGCAGCGATGATCTCGCGCGACACTAATGAATAGGAGCTGCCATCGTGCGCCTGAGCCACACCATCGCAGATATCTGTACAGTAGAATTTCCCTGGCTTGCCTCCTTCCTCAAGAATGCCCGCCATCACTCGTTCTGCAGCAGACCCCAAGTGATAGCCACTCGGATGGGAACTTCCTTCGGTTGTCTCAACCAGGACTTGCGGCTTGGAGAGATCGTCCACATCCCAGTCCATCGCCATGCGCAGGGCATCTCCCTGACGGTTGACGCTGCGCAGACGCTGGCTTCGTAGTTGACGACGCCGCTCCTCAGAGATCGGCACGGTCGAATCCTTTCTTGTATGGGGTGATTAGCTTGTGAGGTAGAGTGTAGTCGCGCCTGGTGTGCTGTCTACACCTGGAAAATCGTCTCAGCATATGGTCAAGGGGTGAATTCTGGCTAGGCACGGTCTTCAACTTGCTATCAAGTCGCTGCATCTACCAGTGCATAGCAGCATATTGGTAGGACACACGACAAACATCGAAGCACTCATTGCCCTGGATGATGCCAATCCCAGCATACACATCACAGCCCTAGCCCCTACAGCGCGGGAGTATACATCGCTCCAAAGAGGTCTATCCGGACACTCTGCTGAGCACATCACCATCGTGCTAGAGAGCAACGACTATCCTCTCCCAGGTGCCCCATTTATTGCAGCCTTACTCGACACCGATGGTTGCGCAGTCCGCGGCAATGCCTACACGCGTGGCGTCATCGAACGTCTCGCGGCTGCGACAGCGCCAAGCGGCCAGATGTATCTCGAAGGAAGCACGCACAAGGGTATTCAGACGTTCGCAGGCATGCTTGAAATGCTCGGTGCGCCGCCGCGCCTTGAGGGACGCGCGCCCGCAAGACGTCTCTACGCTGCAACTCGACCTGCAATGCTCCCCGTACCAGAGCCTCTCCCAAGCCATGAGACCACTGTCACCCTCCGCGGCATTACCGTCACGCTCCGCGTGCAGGAAGGTGTCTTCTCCGGCCGAGCAGTTGATGCGGGAACACGTCTTCTCCTCGAGCATCTCAGCATCGTGGATGGGGAGTCCTTCCTCGACTTGGGGTGCGGCTCAGGAATCGTCGGAATCATCGCCGCCAAGCTGGCGCCCCGGAGCCGCATCGTGATGACGGATGCATCACCTCAAGCTATCGTACTTGCTCGCCACAACACGCGGGCCAATAACTTGGACAATGTCTCGATCATTCTCAGTGACGTCTATGAGGGTATTGGACACGACAAGTTCAACGTGATCGCCATAAATCCGCCCTTCCACGGTGCTCGTGGTACCACTCGCCGCATCGCTCTCGAGATGATTCAGGGGGCCAGCACTCACCTCACGATGCCTCAAGGGCGAGTCTACGTGGTTGGCAACTCCTTCCAGGCGTACGAATCAGCGCTGTATAGTGCTTTTAGCGCCGTTGAACGGCTTGCCCAAACGAATCGGTACATTGTATGGCTTGCCCGTAGTCCTCAACCCTGAGCCGCACACGGCGGTAACTCGGGGCACGACCGATGGTACACTCAGTCGCCGTGAGGGGGGTGACATGCATCCGGTCGAACGCGTGCGTGGCATGCTCGACCATCCACCAGTAGAGGCTGCTCAACTTGGGCGCCTCAACCAGACACTACTCGCTCACTTCGCACGTTACGGCTTCCAGCAGATCGAGGCTCCTGTTCTCGAGCATTCTGAATTGTTCCAGCGGAAGCTCGGGGCCGACATCAACGCCCGCATGTATACGTTCACTGATCTCGGTGGTCGACGACTCGCACTTCGTCCAGAGCTTACGGCATCAGTGCTCCGTGTGTTTCTCGACAGTGCAGCCGGCTCTGTGTTACCTGCACGTCTGTCGTATTCCGGGCCAGTCTTCCGCTATGAGCGTCCTCAGCGTGGGCGCTATCGTCAGTTCACACAAGTCGGAGTAGAGGTTATTGGCGCAGATGCACCCTATGCCGATACTGAACTTCTCTGGCTCGCAATGGAAGTACCTTCTGTACTGGGACTCAGCCCGGCTCGCCTCGTCATTGGTCACCTTGGCATCGTGCTGAGCTTCCTCCGTGCGCTCGAGGTCGATGGCCGGACAGAGTCAATTCTTCTTCAGGGTCTTGAGACCATGAAGAAACGCTCTAGCGGCTACAATGCCCTCCTCGACGTGCTCGGCATCAGCGAGAACCAACAGCAAAACCATCTGATTGGGGCTAGCTTGGTGCCTTCGCCGGACGATCCACGGGTTCAGGCGGCACTTGCACAGCTGCCTCGAAGCGATGCGATCCTCTTGGTGCGCAGCCTTCTCGGATCGATCAATACCGCAGTCGGAGGAGGACGCGATCCCGAAGAGATTGTCGATCGGCTACTTGAGCGTCTTCGCACAGGTAATCAGCGCCCCAAGATAGAGCGGGCGATGAGCTTCATTCAAGAGTTAAGCGCGCTCGCCGGCCCACCTCAGCGAGCACTTCGGGAAGCAGCAACACTCCTCGCTCGCTACCACTTGCCTGAAGACAGTCTGCATGAATTGGAGGAGGTCTGCTCCCTACTCGACTCACTCGGCTTTCCCTGGAACACCACCACTATCGACCTGTCGCTGGGTCGCGGGCTGCAGTACTACACAGGGATGGTATTCGAGATCTACGGCAACACTGGCGGGGCAGAGGATCAGCTATGCGGTGGAGGACGCTACGATGACCTTGCGCTTGCCTTAGGTGCGCGCACGCCTGTTCGAGCGCTCGGCTGCTCGTGGGGTCTCGAACGCCTGTTCCTGTCTCAATCCGCCGCGGGAGCGCTCGCCCACGTTGCACCCCCCGATGCATTCATCACGCCTATCGGCGAGACCTATGCGTACGCCTTTCTGGTTGCTCAGGCCTGCCGCCGCCAGGAACTTCGTGCGGAGATCGACTGCATTTCCCGCAGTGCCAGTGCATCGGTCAATGCGGGTACGCGGAAGCAAGCAACCTGGCTCATTGCCGTCGGCCCCGAAGAGGAACAGACGCGTTCCATGAGCGTTCGACGTCTCGGTAGCACAACTACACGACATCTTCAACTCTCGGACCTAGAGCAACGTGGGCGCTCCGCGTTCCAAGAGGAGTGATGCACAGCGTGATCCATAGTCCTCTCCGACTAGCCCTTCCAAGCAAGGGCCGTCCCTACGAAGATACACTCACATTTCTCGACGACTGTGGTCTCCACGTCGCTCGCCCCAATCCACGCCAGTACGTCGCAAGCATCGCGGCGCTTCCTGACATCACCGTCGTATTCGATCACTCCAGTGAGATTCCCGAGAAGCTCCGTGATGGCACTGTCGACGTTGGTATCACGGGCACAGACTCGCTCTTTGAACGCGGCGAAGAGGATGATGAGCGCGCCGCCGTCATTATGCATGATCTCGGCTTTCTCCAAGCTAACCTCGTCATCGCCGTACCAGATGCTTGGATAGACGTCTGGACTATTCACGATCTGGCCGATCTCAGCGTTCGCTTTCGAGATCGATCGCGCACTCTGCGTATCGCGAGTGATTGGCCAAACTTGACACGCCGCTTCCTCCATCGTCGAGGGATCTATTATGTGGAGGTCATTGAGCAGCCAGGCGCTGTCGAGAGCGCACCGACGATGGGCTACGCTGATGCAGTGAGCACTCTGACATCCACGGGAACGAGCCTGCGAGAGAACCGCCTCAAGACAATCGAGGGTGGCCTCGTCATCGACGCCGTGCAGTGTCTCGTCGCCAACCTCGAGAGTCTTCGCCGCCATCCTGAGAAGCTAGAATCTCTTTCCACTCTGCTCGAGATGATCGAGGCACGAAAGGCCGCCCGAGGCCTCATCAGCATCGTGGCCAACGTACAGGGGGAGACTGCAGAGGTTGTTGCGGAGCACATCTGGCAGCGACCTGAGCTTGCCGGACTCCAAGGTCCGACAGTCGCACCAGTTTTCAGCAGAGACCGTGATGGCTGCTCGTGGTATGCCGTCACCGTCGTGGTCCCGAGTGATCGGCTTCTCGCTGCGATTCGACATTTCCGCGAGGTCGGGGGAACTGGCATTACAGCAAGCCCAGAACGCTACGTGTATGGCCGGTATTGCCTCTCGTACCAAGCACTGCTGGGACGCCTGCGTGTCAATAGTCCCAGAGACGACCAGCGCTAGCCCTACAGGTCGACTGAGCAAGCCACAAGGCTCTAGCGAGTGACGCCACTCAAGGTGATCACGTGGCTCCCAAGCGTCACCTGTGCCACATCAAGCGGAAGCAAAGATCGCTCATTCTGCAGTCGGCGATTAATCGCCGACTGCAGGCTGGTTCGGGTACTCAACGGTACGGGTACGCCAGCCGCTGTGAGCTGCGTCAGTGTCACCTGCAGCGCCCCTGCATCGGCGCTCACATCCGCCAGTCCTTGAACCGGCACCTGAAAGCCACCGAGAGCTCCTGAGCCCTCCACGACAACACCCTCGGGGGTAGTCGACAGCCCCGAGAGCTGGAGGTTGTACCGTGGCTGCGACGGCATGACCTGACGCAAGAGCGCAAGGAGCTCGCTGTCGCTGAGACTGATCGACACTGGCTTGTGCTGCCCCGATGGCACAGCTGTCACCGTGGC
The DNA here is from genome assembly GCA_023381895.1 of Chloroflexota bacterium. The sequence goes on along the minus strand of JAMCTA010000136.1, from coordinate 8,617 downwards.
TAAGAAAGCGTCCAGCTTCCTATCCGCTTGCTGTGTAGCGCCCGCAGTTGTGCTCGATTGCGAAGCGCCGGCCGTCGGAGTATTCACCTGCTTTCTTGGGGCCGGTACTCTTGAGCCCCCCACGGCTACTACGATGACAACCACCACGACGGCTCCAAGCACTGTAAAAAAGAACGCCTTCACAACTCTGTCACTTTCTTGAGCACTACTTCCGAGCCTCTATCCATGAGACTGAAGTGCATCCTCAAGGAGCGTCCGGGCAATTGGAGCGGCGACATTTGCTCCCTCGCCCGCATTCTCCACGAGTACGACCACCTCTACCCGTGGCTGCATAGCGGGGGCAAAACACACAAAGATCGCATGTGGCAGGGCAACTCCGCCAACTTGTGCTGTTCCTGTCTTTCCGGCAACATCCACCCCTGGAATCCGGGCACGCACACCCGACCCCTGGCTCACAACATCAATCATCATGTGTGTGAGCGTCGCAGCAGTCTGTGTGGAGATCGCTCGCCGCCACGGTGTCGGCGTGTGCTGATAGACGGTAACACCCTGGGGAGACGTCGCGCGGTCGACGAGATAAGGTGTCATGATCACGCCGCCGTTAGCGATCGCGTCAGTGATCATGGCAAGCTCCAGCGGGGTAACTTGTAGCTGGCCCTGACCGAAGCCCGTGCTTGCGATGAGAGGGCCGGACCACGTCGCAGAAGGACTCTTGAGAGTGCTCGGAGTTACGGGGAGACCCAATCGGGGCGCTTGACCGAAGCCGAAGTCGTGAGCGTACCGCTCCAGTGTTGCTGCACCGAGATGGTATGCCACTTGAGCGTACACGGCGTTGGCGGATAGGTCCAGCGCTTTCTGAAAGGTGAGTTGTGAGGGAATCTGGGGATTCTCGCAGGAGATGTGGAACCCTTGGATGACCCAGTCACCTATGCACGTGAACTGCGTCGACGGGGTGACTGCCGATGTCTGCAAGGCCGCCGCTGCGGTAACGAGTTTGAAGACAGAGCCAGGCGGATAGAGTGCTTGGGTCGCTCGATTCAGCAAGGGCTGTCCTGGATCGATACTCACCTGCTTCCAATCAGCTTCGAGTGTGTTCGGGTCATAGTAGGGCTTGCTCACCATTGCGAGCACAGCCCCAGTAGCTGGATCCAAGACGATGATGACACCACGATGCTGGCCCAAGGCAGCATCTGCGACTTGCTGAAGATGGCTATCGATCGTTAGCGTAAGCGAGTCACCCACGGTCGGAAGCTGTAGAAATCCCTCAAGCGCAGGCAGACCAACTACTGAGCCTACTGAGCCGTCCAAGTACCGGTTATAGGATGCTTCTAATCCCGACTGGCCGTAGCGCACGCTGTTATAACCGATGACCTGTGCGAGACTCGAGACTATGAATCGTTGCTGGCCAGGATGACCGGCAACATTTTGGACAAGGACACGTCCGCCCCGATCATAGATCTGACCACGAACAACGGAACGCGCGGCAATCACCATTCTAGGGTTGCTCGGACTCTGGCCAACACTTACCGACTCGAGCACCTGCCAGAAGACAAGCGTGAAGGACAAGAAAACAAAGCCCATTGCGAATACGGCAGCAAGCTGCTTGATCGCTATTGGGGAAACCTGGGGGGCTTCTGGATCAAGCCTCAAATCGTGCCTGCCATTGGCCTAGCTGCAAGGTGTCTCCACTTCTCAAAACACTGATCCGGTCGATTTTCCGCTCATTTATCCACGTTCCGTTGGTGCTACCAAGGTCACGTATATGCCATGCGCTGCCCTCCCAGAAGATCTGGGCATGGTGACCAGAGATGAAGGGCTCATTGAGCGTCAACTGGTTGTCGTTGGCTCTCCCAAGTGTGCACGAGCCCTCGACAGCTATGACAAGCCCCACAGGCAGATGCTGTAGCTGACTCTGGAGGACAACAAGCCTCGCAGGGTCTGAAGGTGCGGTAAAGGCAGCAGGCTGCTCGCGCAAATCTCGGCGGATCACCACAGCAATTCTCCAGATGAAGACATAGAGCAGGAGCACGGCTCCGAGGCGTAGAAGAAGGAGAAAGAGTTGATCGGTGGTCACTGCTCGATGAGTATCTCCACGGCACCAAGCCGGACGTGGTCGCCGGGTGCTACGTGCCAGCGCTGGACCCGCTCATTATTGATGAAGGTACCGTTGCGGCTGCCCAGATCTTCTACGAAGAAGCCTTGATCCCAGAATACTCGCGCGTGCGCGCGGCTGACGGTAGGATCTTCGATGACCAGATCGTTGGCATAGTCGCGACCGATACGCAGATCAACCTCTTTTGAGAGTGCAATACGTTGGGCGACCCCCCCACGCTCCCGAATAACCAATGTAAGCCCTGGGGCGGATGGTGGCGCGCCGTTTGACTCTGCTGCAGGGAGGTTCTCCGTCGCCACAACGACACCTTCCACTGAGCGCGGCGCCTCCTTGTCCTCACGGATTTGTGCCTCAGCAAGGACGTCACCTGTCTTCAACGAGGCCTTCTCTTCAATTACGACTTCCACGCGCCCGAGAAACGCAAAGCCTCTCCGCTGCGCCTCTCTCGTCAAGTAGGTGCGTATCTCTTCATAGAGCTGCGCGCGGAAGGGCTCGAACTGTCGATAGTCCGGTGTCGAGAGCTGTGCACGGAACCAGTTGGGTGCATAGACGCGATCGACGCCGACCCGCTTGTTTGCCACGAGCTCCTTGGCAAGGAAATGAGCCATTTCGACTGGCTGTAGCTTGCCACCGGCGAGCCGGGTGAAAGGTTGCTCTATTGACCGCTGCAACAGCCGCTCGAGGCGCTGTAATGGTTTCATCACTCAGCCTCAGTACGCAGAGTCATCGCGGAGCAAGCGGAGCAATGTGAATGCAATGATGCGGAGGTCGAGCATGAGGGACCAGTTGTCCACGTAGTACAAGTCGTAACGGGTGCGTTCTTCAACTGATGTGTCCCCCCGCAATCCGTTGACTTGTGCCCAGCCTGTCAGACCACACTTCTCATTGTGGCGCTCCATGTAGCGTGGAATCATTTGCTGGAAGCGCTCAACATATATCGGTCTTTCGGGACGCGGCCCGACGACGCTCATATCGCCGAGCAAGATATTGACGAACTGAGGAAGCTCATCGAGTGAGTATCTTCTGAGAAAGGCTCCGAGAGGTGTACGTCGATCGTCGTCCCGTGTCGTCCATCCAGGGCCTTGTCGCTCTGCATCAGCTCGCATAGAGCGGAACTTGATGATGTTAAACCGGTAACCGTTGTACCCCACGCGCTCCTGGGAGTAAAGGGCTGGGCCGGGAGAGGTGACCTTCACAAGTGCAGCAATGATCAACATCAGAGGGCTGAAGAGAACGAGCACACTCAGAGCAATGATCACGTCCATCGCTCGCTTCACGATCCGGTTCCATCCCCGGAGAGCACCGCGTTTGACGGTGATCAGGGGAACGCCCGCCAACTCGTCAACAGTGACAGGTGAAGTCATCAGCTGCAGCACGTCCGGCGCAACTTGCACATCGATCCCGTCGCTCGGGATACGAGTGACGAGTTCCAAGATGCGCTCGTGTGACATCGACGGTAGTGCGATGATCACTTCATCGACCCGATGATGCGCCAGCGTCTCCTCGAGTTCATCTGTAGTGCCGACAACTGGTACTCCGCGAATGACCTGTCCGCGTTCGTACCCATCTTCATCAAGCAGTGCAACCGGCTTGTAGCCGTACTTGGGGTTATCAAGCATCCGGTCGACAATGGCAGCGGCTGATGGCCCCGTGCCGATGAGGAGCACCCGTAGCTCAGCATGTCCCCTGGTTCGGAGCACGTGAATAACACGCCGTGCTATGAGGCGCTCACTGACAATGAACACGACACTCACTGCCCAAGCGATGACCGTTGCCAGGTGCGGCACCTCGATGCGCAAGAACAGTGTTGCAATGGTGACTGTGAAGGAGAATGAGAGAGTGATGAGACCAATGAGCTTACCAATGTATTCAACCGCGGCGATGCCGCGCTGCAAGAGGTACAACCCGGATGTAGCAAAGCTGGCACAGGCACAGAGTAGAGATACGACCGCCATGGACAAGAACTGGCTGGCTGGGGTGATAGTAATGACCTCGAAGAGAGTCGTTTCAAACCGAATGTGATAGGCGATATTGAATGCGGCTACAATCGACAGAGCATCGAGAGCGATCAGCGCAGCTACGGAGGCGACTGTTCGCGACACCCGGTTGGAGGCCCCCGGTACGTTCTGCGGCGGACTGTCCACCGGGGCGAAAGCGTGTGCCATGCTTCGCCGGTCTATCGTGCTCTCTAGTGTGCTGCAATGGCTCTCCACGTCGATGGAAAAGCATCTTCTGCAACTACGTGATTGTACCAAAGGTCAGTTGCTTGAGCTTACGATGCGCAGCTCCGCGCCAAAAGCGATGAGAGGTTCAGAATGATTCGACTTTATTTGGTTCGGCACGGTCAAACGCTTTGGAATAAGGAGCTGCGATACAACGGACGGACGGACCTGCAACTCACGACCTACGGCCAGAGGCAAGCAGCAGCAGTTGGTCAACGTTGCCGTCTCTTGCCACTCGCCGCTCTGATCACCAGTGGTCTCCGCCGTTCCATAGAGACCGCCAGCGCGATCAATGCGGCGCGCCCAGAAGCCATACCGATTGAAGTGGATACACGCTGGCAAGAAATCGACTACGGCCAAGCCGAAGGGCTGCGTTGGGCGGATATATGCCAGCGCTTCCCAGAAGCAGCGCGCACTTGGGCGGCCAATGATCCGGAGGCTCGCTTTCCCGGCGGGGAATCGCTCGCTGATGTTGCCACACGAGTCAAGGAAGCGCTAACGACTGTCATCCAGACACAAAAGGATCGGTCCGTCGCTCTCATAGCTCACGGCGGTTCGTTACGTGTGGCTCTTTGTCTCCTTCTCGGGATGCCACTCTCGCGCCACTGGAACTTCAATATCGGTGCCTGCAGTCTGAGTGAGGTAGCGATCTACCCTTCGGGGGCCGTCATCAACCTTCTCAATGACACGTGTCACTTACGCCAGCGCAGGGATGAAGAATAGAGTAATGGCGCTTTCCATCCGGGGGCGTCACGAGTTTGCCGATCTCTAGCAGGGCCTGTCACCGGGCTCAAGCCGCGTTTCTCCTTCTCTTCACCAGTATTGGACAGAATTTCAGCCCTCAGGCGGTATTCTGCAACAAGGAAATTGTGAAGGTGACGATATCTCTCGCTAGGTTCGCGGGAGGACTCATTCGGAACAAGACAGCGCAGGAGAGCGGCGCCTTCCGGTCGAGTACGTAGGGTAAGTGCCCTCAGGAGGAGAAATGGCAGTGGCAACGAGAGTCGGTATCAACGGTTTCGGCAGGATCGGACGCCAGGTCTTCAAAGCTATTCTCGATCGCCACAGCGACGAGATCGAGGTCGTCGCCGTAAATGACCTCACTGATACCGAGACGAACGCCTTCTTACTTAAGCACGACTCCAATTACGGGACGTTCCCTGGAACCGTGTCGGCGACATCAGACGGCATCGTCGTCAACGGAAAGAGCATCAAAGTTTTTGCCGAGCGCGACCCCGGCGCGATTCCCTGGCAAGACGCTGGTGTGGAAGTTGTCATCGAGTCCACCGGACTGTTCACCGACGCTAACAAGGCGCGCGCCCATGTCCACGGGACAGTAAAGAAGGTATTGATCTCAGCGCCAGCAAAAAATGAGGACATCACCATTGTGCTGGGGGTGAATCAGCAGATGTACAATCCGGCCAGGCACCAGGTGATCTCCAACGCCTCCTGCACCACCAACGGCCTCGCCCCGGTTGCAAAGGTGCTCAACGACAGCTTCGGAATCGAGAAGGGACTGCTTACGACCGTCCACTCCTATACCAACTCGCAGCGACTGTTGGACGTGGCGACAAAGGATCTCCGCGACGCTCGCGCCGCGGGTCTCAACATCGTGCCGTCGACAACTGGCGCGGCCCGCGCTGTGGGCCTCGTCATCCCGGAGCTCAAGGGCATCTTCAACGGCATGTCCTTCCGCGTTCCCACCTCGACGGTGTCTGTCGTCGACTTCACCGTCGATTTGAAGAAGAACGCAACCGTTGATGAGATCAACGGCGCCTTCAAAGAAGCCGCGGCTAACTCTCTGAAGGGCATCCTCGATTACACAGAGGATCCGCTTGTATCGCAAGATCTCAAGAGCAGTACATTCTCCACAATCGTCAGCGGTCTCGACACTATGGTGGTCGGTGGCAACATGGCCAAGATCGTTTCCTGGTATGACAACGAGTGGGGCTACTCGTGCCGCCTGGCTGACTTGTGTGCTTTCGTGGCCTCCAAGGGATTGTAGGCACATATGACAGTCCGCAGCGTTAGCGAGCTGGAAGTCGCCGGTAAACAGGTGCTCGTCCGCGTCGACTTCAATGTTCCTCTTACACCTGGGGGCGACGTTGCTGATGACACACGATTGCGCGCGTCGCTGCCAACGATCAAGTTCTTGCTCGACCGGGGTTCAGCAGTCATCTTGATGTCCCACCTCGGGCGCCCGAAAGGAGCAGACAAGAGACTGTCGCTTGCTCCTGTGGCGAAGCGCTTCGCTATCTTGCTAGGGCGCCCTGTGGCTTTCGCCGATGATTGTGTGGGTCCCTCTGCAGCGAGCGCAGCCGCAGCCCTCAAGCCAGGAGATGTGCTGCTCCTGGAAAACGTGCGCTTCCACCCCGAAGAGGAAAAGAACGACCAGGCTTTTGCCGGACAGCTAGCGAGACTCGGTGATGCTTACGTCAACGATGCGTTCGGCACAGCCCATCGAGCGCACGCGACGACAGAGGCCCTCGCCCATCTATTGCCGAGTGCAGCAGGATTCCTCCTGCTGCGCGAAGTCGAGACGCTGACTGGGATTCTCAACAATCCGGCGCACCCTTTCACAGCGATCATTGGTGGCTCGAAGATCTCCACCAAGATCGCAGTCGTCGAACATCTGCTGCCTCGGGTCGACACCCTTGTCCTCGGTGGGGGCATGGCTAACACTTTCCTCAAGGCGCAGGGCTATGCTGTAGGAGGGTCACTGGTCGAAGATGATCAGCTGGATGTGGCTCGAAATATCCTCCACACTGCTAATGAGCGGGGAGTGCGTGTGATACTCCCGACCGACGTCGTCATCGCTGACCGGTTTGCTGCCGATGCCCAGCGGCGAGTCGTCGCGGCGCCGGCTGTCCCGGCCGGCTGGAGCATCCTTGATGTGGGGCCGCAGACGGTCACTGCAATTCGTGATGTCGTGCGAACTTCAGCTACCGTGCTGTGGAACGGCCCTCTCGGCGTATTCGAGTTCCCTGCCTTTGCTCAAGGCACGCTCGAACTGGCTCAGGCACTTGCGGACACACCTCAGGTGACTTCCGTCGTAGGCGGTGGCGAGTCCGTGGCCGCGGTAGAACAAGCCGGTGTCGCTGACCGCATCACCCACGTGTCGACCGGTGGCGGGGCCTCCCTCGAGCTGCTGGAAGGACGCGTGCTTCCTGGTGTCGCTGCTCTCGAACGTGCCGAAGGGTAGAAGAGCAATGGGAACGCAGCGTTTGCCCTTCGTCGCCGGAAACTGGAAGATGAATCTGGATCCGGCAGGAGCAGCCGAGCTTGCAGTTGCCGTACGTGCGCCATTGGATGCACTATCAGACCGGGTGGAAGCCGCCGTCTGCCCCGCGTTTGTTGCACTTATGGCTGTGCGGTCCGTGCTCGAGGGAAGTCAGGTGAAGCTCGGCGCACAGAATGCATATCATGTGGGACACGGGGCCTTCACCGGTGAAGTCTCCGCAGAGATGCTCAAGGGTCTATGTGACTACGTCATTGTTGGCCACTCGGAGCGGCGCCAGTACTTTGGTGAGACGGATGCCTCAGTGTTTCTGAAGACACAGGCCGTGCTCAAGAGTGGCCTCGGTGCAATCGTCTGCATCGGTGAGCGACTTGATGAGCGAGATGCGGGCCGGACTACATCCGTCATCCGATCACAACTGCACGGCAGCCTTGGTGGCCTCGACCATGAGATACTTGGGAGAGTTACGATCGCCTATGAACCAGTATGGGCCATCGGTACCGGCAGAGCCGCCAGTGCGGAACAAGCGCAAGAAGTGGCGGGGATGATTCGTGAGGAACTCCGACGGATGTTCGGATCGATCGCCAATGAAACACGTATCCAGTACGGTGGAAGTGTCAATCCTGCAAACTGTAGCGTGTTTTTTGCTCAGCCAGACATCGATGGTGCCCTCGTCGGCGGGGCAAGCCTGAAAGCAACCGACTTCGTGGCGATCGTACGAGGCTGTGCCCAGCAGCGGGCTTCCTGATCTTGATGCCGAAGCGGACGTCTCGACTCACGGTAACCGAGATGCCTCGCTTCTGGTGAACGCTCCACACCTCTCGAGCTCACGAAACAGCTTCCGTCCCTTACGGGTGATAGTGGGGTATCCATCCCGGTCCAAGCGCACGAGATTGCTCTTCAGTACTGCCAGCAACGTCGGCGCTGTCGTTCTGAACTCCTCGCGGAGCGTCTCAACAAACCTTCGTCTGGACCGCCCACGGAGTGAACACAATCCGAATAGTACTCGCTGTGTGAGGCTGCAAGGCACCGGTCCCAAAGCCA
>JAMCTA010000035.1 GCA_023381895.1 Chloroflexota bacterium | reverse complement strand
GGCGCGGGTGTGCATAGTCTCCCCGGTGGACCTGGTAGGGCCCGTGGCTCGGACGGGAGTTCGAGCCACGGGCCCTCTGTCGTGAAATCGCGGCTGGCCCTCTTTGTTGTCTACTGCCGACAGACAGGTGCGGCAGTGGCTCGCCCAGATCAATGAACTAGGCAACTTATTAACCAGGTTGAATTGTTGGGGAGATTGTGCCATGATCTACAGGCCAGAAGAAGCTGCGTGCCGCTATTGTCTTCGTGCAGCGGGCGGCTCTTCTTAGGCCGCGAGCCCTGTGGACGGTAAAGCCCCGGTCAGCGGAGTAGCCTACCGGTGTCGCACTGTGTTGTGCCCCTCCGTAGCCCTGCCCTGCCCCAGCTTTAGGTGAGCTCTGCTCTTGCCTTAGCTCGAGGTGGGTGTCTCGGTAGCTCCCCATCTGATGGATCCAGTCTTCAGAACGGTGGGGCGGGAGGAGGCCTGGAAAGGAGGTTTCAGCCAAAGGTTAGACTGTCATCGGCGTCCCATTCTTTGGTGTAACTGGTTCTACCATAGATTTGCCCGAAGGAGGGAGAAACATGAGCCGACTATTCTCGCGACGAATCGGAATCTCGCTGTCGATAGCCTGCGCGGCAGCGCTGCTCATCATGCTTGCCCTGGCAACCGTAACCGACGCCCTTCCACAGTACGCCGCGGCGACAGGCCAGCCCTGCGCTACCTGTCACGTCAACCCAGCCGGCGGCGGCTCGCGGAACGCTACTGGACAGGCCTTCGAGGCCATCCCCACTCACTCCACCGATCCGGCCGGCGCCTTTGCTCAGATTTCCCACCCCGCCGCGCCGGCTCCTAGTCAGGCACCAGCGCCCGCACCTGCACCGGCAGCGAGCAGCCCGGTGTCGATTTCGATCTCTGGGTGGGACAGCGGTGACTCAGTCACCTATGAGGTCGTGGTACGCAACAGCGGCAAGGCTGCTATCGGAAACGTGTATGTGGCCGGCGCCATCCCCAACGGGGCTACCTTCGGCTCTACCACCAACACGCCCTCGGGCACCGGCTTCCTCAGCTCCAATGGCGGGTCGGCGGCCTGGGTAGCGCCGTCCATCCCCGCGGGCGGCATCGTCGGACCGTTTGGGTACAAAGTGTCCAAGGGCAGCGCCACTGACCTCACCGTCGTGGGCTTCGCGCACTGGCTCAGTCCCAGCGACGGCACGGCGGCCACGCCGCCGATAACACCTCTCACCGCCGCACAGAAGGCGGCTGTCGATCAGTCCATCCGGGATCAGCTCAACACGGCGGACAACAGCCTGACCCTGTGGTCGCTACAGCCCGGCAACGGTCCCCGCATGCTTGACTTCGCCCGCGACATCAACCTGGCGTGGTTCGCCGGTCAGGCCAAGAACTGGACCATGGCGTTGTACGAGATGGACGACCAGTTCCCGAGTGACGCCAGCAAACTGGAGCTCCGCAACCCTGCGTTGGCTCCGTCCATCGCCAATTTCAAGACGACGTCCGTTAAGCCAGTTGTGGACGCGATCAATGCCAAAGACCTGAATGCGTTCACGGCTGCCTATGACAAGATGACCGCCGGATGCAACTCCTGCCACGCCGCGCGCGCGGACAGCAAGAGCGTCAAGATCATCCGGCCGACGGCACCGATCGTATCCAACATCGATTTCGGCAACGTGGCGACGGCTGCAGGCACCAGCGCGACTGAGCCTGTGGGCAAGGAGCTCTATCAGACCAACTGCGCCGCCTGCCACGGTGCAAACGGCGCCGGCGGACTCAATATCGGCAGTGCCACGTCCGCGGACCTGCGTTCGCCGGATCTCGAGACCACCTACAGCAACAGCGATGCCCTGATAAGCCGGGCCATCCTGACAGGCAAGGACCAGAGCAACCAGGATCTGGACCCTGTCATGCCGCGGTTCCAGGGTAAGCTGACTCAGGACCAGGTGACCCAGATCATCTCCTACCTGAAGACCCTCCACTAGGGCGATAATCGTCCAGGTGTCCGGCGCGTGACACACCCCGAACTTTGGGGTGGAAGTGAATAATAGGTAAGAAGAGACAAGGAACAGCCCCTGTAGGACTGGGCAATGAGAGAGAACCAGATACTACGGGGGCTGTCCCTATGGATAGTAACAGGCGGAGGGGGCTGCCCTCTCCAACCTCTGGAACAGATACACCCCGAGCTTCCAAGGTGCCGCTTGAAAGTTCGGGGTGTGTCATGTCTTCGTGTCTTTGTGAGGTTGTGAGGTTCGCTAATGCACCATGCTGGTCGCCGCCACCCGGGCGAAGCTGACGAACGGGTCGGAGTAGATCCCCAGTGCGAAAATGGCCACCGCCGCGGCCGCTACCGAGACGAAGGCGGTAGTCGGGAACCGGATTGGCTCCTCGTTAGTGGGGGCGACAAGGTACATCTGCCTGATCACCCACGTATAGTAGAAGAGCGAGATGGCCGAGGTTAGCAGGCCCAGCACCACCAGCCATACCAGGCCGGCCTGGTATGCGGCCGCGAACAGGTAGAACTTCGCGAAGAAGCCCACCATGGGCGGGAGTCCCGCCAGCGACAGCAGGCTGAGAGCGAGGATCAGCGCCAAAACCGGCGAGCGCCGATGTAACCCCGAGTACCCCTCGATGGTGTCGTCGGGTATGGCGCGTGAGGCCAGGATGACCACTCCGAAGGCGGCGAGGTTGGTCACAGTGTAGCCAGCTAGGTAAAACATCACGCTGGAAATCCCGGCTACGTTGGCCGCGGCCACGCCCATCAAGAGGTAACCCGCGTGGCCGATGCTGGAGTAGGCAAGCATCCGCTTAATGTTCCGCTGGGTAAGGGCCACCACGTTCCCAAGAACCATCGTGAGGGCAGAGAGCACCGCGAACAGGCTGATCCAATCGGCCTGAACCGCGGGGAAGGCCACCGTGAAAACCCGAATGACTACCGCGAAGCCCGCGGCCTTAGAGGCCACCGACAGGAAGGCAGTCACCGGAGTGGGTGCGCCCTCGTAGACATCTGGTGCCCACATCTGGAATGGCACCACCGCTATCTTGAAGCCGAAGCCTGCCGCCACCAGGGACATCGACAGCAGCAGCGCGGGGGAACTGTTCTTGCCGAGCGCCGTGGCGATCTCACCCAGGTCGGTGCTCCCAGTGAGACCGTACAGGACGGCCATGCCGTACAGCAAGATGGCCGAGGAGAGGGCGCCTAGCAGGAGGTACTTGATAGCCGCCTCGCTGGACCTCCTGTCGCGCTTGGCCATGCCGGCCAGCAGGTAGAGGCTGATGCTTGTGAGCTCCAGCGCGAGGTAGATAGAGATCAGCTCCCTGGTGCTCGCCATCAGCATCATTCCGGTTGTCGAGAGTGCAAGGAGGCCGTAGAATTCCCCTTCGCGGCCTGGGTGCCGCTTCAAAAAAGCCACCGCGGACAGAGCGACCAGCGCCCCTGCTGCCAGGAATAACAGCTTGAAGAAGATGGCATAGTTGTCCACCACCAGCATCCCGTAGAAAGATGTGGTGTTCCGCCCGATCAGAGCGATTGTTGCGCCCGCGGAGGCGACGAAGCCCACCAGTATCAGGGACAGGTCGACGTCCTTCGCCGTCTCAGGAAGGAAGAGATCTACAATGATCACCAGACAGGCGAAGGTCGCCAGTATCAGTTCGGGCAGCAGCAGTACTATGTCCAAATTGTCCTCCGTACCAGCGATTGGCAACTGGCGATTAGCAGTCGGCTTTCATCAAGAAGCTGACTGCTAATGGCTAATTGCTTTACATCGATGCAAACCTCTGAACTACGGTCACGACGCCACTCTTGATGACGTCCGTCAGTACACTGGGAAATATCCCAACTCCCACGATCACGGCCACCATGACCCCTACATAGAACATCTCCAGTGGGTTCGCGTCAGTGAGGTGGGCCCATTTCTCCGAGATCGGCCCCATGAACACGCGCTCCAGCATCCAGAGCAGGTAGCCCGCGGTGACCACGATGCCAAAGGCGCCCAGTATGGTGGCGAGTTGCCACACGGGGAAGGTACCGATGAACACCAGGAACTCAGCCACAAAGCCGCTCATGCCGGGCAGACCGAGGGATGCCAGACCGGCTACGACGAATGTAACGGCGATGGCCGGCATCTTGGCTGCTAGCCCGCCCAGGTTGGAGATGACGCGGGTATGGGTCCGATCGTACACCAGGCCTACCATCATGAAGAGGAGGCCCGTGATGGTGCCGTGGGTGAACATTTGCAGGACGGCTCCCTGCATCCCGACAGCTGTGAGGGCCGACGCCCCGAGCAGCACGTAGCCCATGTGGCTCACACTCGAGTAGGCTATCAGACGCTTCAGGTCTTGCTGCATCATGGAGACGGCCGCACCGTACAGGATATTGATCACCGCGAAGACTGCGAGCCAGGGAGCGATCTGGTGCGCCGCTTCCGGCAACATCCCCATCGGGATGCGAATCAGTCCATACGCGCCCATCTTGAGGAGCACACCGGCAAGCAGCACGCTGATCGCGGTCGGCGCCTCGGTGTGCGCGTCAGGGAGCCACGTGTGAAATGGGAACATCGGTATCTTCACCGCGAAGCCGACTGCCAGCAGCAGGAAAACCACCAGTTGGAAACCGGCGGCATACTGTTGCGCCCCCAACACGGTCATGTCGAAGCTGTTCTTGCCAGCGGCAAAGTATATGGCGAAGATGCCAACCAGCATGAAGACGCTACCGGCCATGGTGTACAGGATGAACTTCATGGCTGCGTACTCACGCCTGGCTCCACCCCATATGCCGATGAGCAGGTACATCGGTGCCAGTTCCAGCTCCCAGAAGAGGAAGAACAGCAGCAGATCTTCGGATACGAAGACGCCCATCATGGCCGTCTCGAGGACCATCACCAGCGCGAAGTACTCCTTTGGGCGGACGTCCAGCCGCCAGGAGACCAGTACTGCCATGAAGACAAGCAGCCCGGTCAACACCACCATCGGAAGCGA
>JAMCTA010000177.1 GCA_023381895.1 Chloroflexota bacterium | reverse complement strand
GCCCTCCTCCCAGGAAATCTTGAGGGGCTGGAAGCGTGGGTGCAGCAACTCGAGATCGTGCGTATTCCCGGATCGAGCCACTGGGTACTTCACGAGCAACCGGAGGTCGTCAGCGCAGCCATTCAGAGGTTCTGTCGCGGAGTAAGCTGAGCCTGGTAGTCCGTGTGGATTTTCTCACGTGCCTCCTTGTTTAGGCTCCCTCGGTTTGTCTATCCTTTCTGGAATCCGCGATCGCCGATGATGTGAACGTCGATGTCCGGATTCGCCTTGAGCACCTTGCGCACTACCGATCCGTGCAGCAGCTCTGTCCAGGGACCTTTGGTCGAGTGGCCGATTACGAGCTGGTCGACGTTGTGTTCCCGTGCGTAGCGAATCAGCTCCGCCGACACGTCTGTCCCATGGAGCATCACGACCTCAGCGCCCAGATCTTCTGCCATACGCTGGTGTGCTTCCAATTGCTTTCGCCGCTCCGGATCTAACCGGCGATAAAGATCCGGACTTGCCACCGTGACGGCGACGAGGGGAGCATGCATGGCCTCGGCAATACGCCAAGCCCGGCGCAAGAGGCGTTGCGAGATCGCACGGTCGTCGATACAGACCATGACGCGCTCACTTGCCGGCCAGGGGCCGGCAATAGCATGTCCACGCATGTAGCGCTCGAGTTGCTGATCGACCCCTTGGGCGGTGCGTCGCAGCGCCAGTTCTCGCAGCGCCGTGAGATTGCCCTCTCGAAAAAAGCTTGCCAGCGCTCGCTGCGCCTGTTGCTGGGGATAGACGTTGCCGTGGCGGATGCGCTGCTGGAGAGCGTGTGGCGCCATATCGATGAGCTCTACCTCATCGGCCCCATCGATGACGCTGTCTGGAAGCGTCTCGCCTACCTTCACGCCAGTGATATGCTCAACGACGTCTTTCAAGCTCTCGAGATGCTGGATGTTGACGGTGGAGAGTACCGTAATGCCAGCATCACGTAGCTCCTCCACGTCCTGCCAGCGCTTCTTGTGCTTGGAGCCCGGGGCGTTACTATGGGCGAGCTCATCCACCAACGCCACTTGGGGCCGGCGGCGGAGGACGGCCTCCGTGTCCATCTCCTCCAGCACAACACCGCGGTACTCGACCCTTCGCCGGGGAATGATCTCCAGGTCGTCGATCGCTTTCTCGGTCTCGGGGCGGCCGTAGGTTTCGACAAAGCCGATCACTACATCGGTGCTCCGTACCTTGCGTCGCCGCCCCTCCTGCAGCATGGCGTAGGTCTTGCCAACTCCAGGTGCCATGCCGAGGTAGATGCGCAGTCGCCCCCTGGTCCCTGCCTCGGTCTGCTGACGCGCCACCTCCAGCGCCTCTTCTGGCGACATGCGGTTGGCCTCGCGAGGCCGGGCGTCCTCATCCATCAGATCTGCCTACTCACTTCAGCGTATCCAGCGCCCGGTTGAGCAGCAACACGTTCACGCGCGGCTCCCCCAGAATGCCGAAGGTGCGCCCCGTCGTGTACCTGGCGACTAGCGCCTGCACGGTAGCGAGGGGCAACCCACGAGCCTGAGCCACGCGTGGCGCCTGCAAGGCGGCGTTAGCCGGACTAATGTCGGGATCAAGCCCGCTACCAGACGCCGTGACGGCGTCGACCGGTACCGGCGCTTTCGGTGCCAAGTGGTTCTCCTTGCGATAAGCGGCTGCGCGCTGGGCAACGGTCTGGATCAGGACCTTGTTGGTTGGCCCCAAGTTGGAGGCGCCGGAGTTAGCAGCGTTGTAGGGTTGCGGGGCAGGCGTAGCTGCCGTGCTCAGCGTTGCGGAAGGGCGGGGATGGAAGTACCGCGCTGCTGTGAACTCCTGGCCGATGAGGGTCGAGCCTAGCACCGTGCCATTAGGACGCTTGAGCAGGCTCCCGTTCGCCTGAAACGGGAAGACTAGTTTGCCGGCGCGTCAGCAGACCGAGGCAGGGACCAGGCCAAGTAGAACAGTTATTATCGCCAAGCTGACGATGGCTGGGCGCAGTTGCCGCGCAAGGTCTTGCATTACCGTTTCCTTTCGATCCGCTCTCCCTATAGGAGAGGTCTTCACTCTCTTAATCAAACCAGAATGGCGTTGCGCAGGAGGCTCTCTGCCCTTCCCCCCAAAGCTTGGAGGAGGGGTGGCGAGCCTTGGCGAGCCGGGGTGAGGGCCTCGCCTTTCGCAACATCACCGGGGAAGGATTTGGTTGTTTCAGTTCTTCGAGTCAGCTTCGCTCGGTCGGAGCGTGAGGGTTTCCTACGCCAAGTGCAGCACAGCGATGATGAGGTCGATGACTTTGATGCCGATGAAGGGAGCCACGATCCCACCGAGGCCGTAGATCAACAGGTTGCGGCGTAGCAGTGCCGCACTGGAAACCGCTCGGTAGGATACTCCACATAAGGCGAGCGGGATGAGCGCTACGATGATCAGAGCGTTGAAGATCACGGCGGAGAGGATGGCGCTTTGGGGCGTAGCCAGGCGCATGACGTTCAAGGCTCCCAATGCTGGATAAGTGGTCGTGAACATTGCCGGAATGATGGCGAAGTACTTGGCGACATCGTTCGCAATCGAGAAGGTTGTGATGGCGCCGCGTGTGATCAGGAGTTGTTTGCCGATCAGCACGACCTCGATGAGCTTGGTGGGGTCGGAGTCCAGGTCGACCATGTTGCCGGCTTCCTTGGCGGCTTGAGTGCCAGAGTTCATGGCCAGGCCGACATCGGCCTGAGCCAGCGCTGGAGCATCGTTGGTGCCATCACCGGTCATCGCTACTAGCTTGCCCTGCGCTTGCTCCTCTTTGATCAGGCGCATCTTGTCCTCCGGCTTGGCCTCGGCGACGAAGTCGTCCACCCCGGCCTCGCGGGCAATCGTTGCCGCCGTCAAGCGGTTGTCACCGGTGATCATCACGGTGCGTATACCTAAGCGTCGCAGCTCATCGAAACGGGTACGCATGCCTGGTTTCACGGTGTCTTTTAGATAGATCAAGCCCAGTATCTGACGGCCGTCCATCACGGCTAGAGGAGTGCCGCCTTCGCGGGCGATGCGGTCAGACTGTCCCTGTAGATCCTCCGGGAGCGTGTCCGCTTGAGCCCGAATGGCGTCGACGGCTCCCTTCAGCACCACCGTGCCGTCGCAACGGATGCCACTCATGCGGGTTTGGGCCGTGAAGGGAATGAACTCTGCTCCGGATGGCAGGTCCACGCTATCGCCCAGTCCGCTTTGCCGGGCCAGGGCGACGATGCTCTTGCCTTCCGGCGTATCGTCAGCCAGCGAGGATAGCAGGGATGCGCGTACCAATCGTTCCTGAGAGACGCCTACGGTGGGGAGGAACTCGCTCGCTAGCCGGTTGCCGAAGGTGATTGTCCCAGTCTTGTCTAGGAGAAGGGTGTTGACATCACCGGCCGCTTCCACTGCGCGACCGGAAGTGGCGAGCACGTTGAAACGCGTGACGCGATCCATGCCAGCAATGCCGATGGCGGAGAGCAGCCCGCCAATCGTCGTCGGAATCAAGCAGACCAGTAAGGCGATCAGGATGGTGCTAGAGATTGGCTTACCAGCGTAGATGGCGAAGGGCTGCAGTGTGACTACTACCAGCAGGAAGATAATGGTGAGGCCTGCCAGCAGGATGGAGAGGGCGATCTCGTTAGGCGTTCGCTGGCGCTTGGCACCCTCGACAAGAGAGATCATACGGTCGAGGAAGGTTTCGCCAGGATTAGAAGTGATGCGCACCTTGATCCAGTCGGAAATGACTTGGGTGCCCCCTGTGACGCTGGAGCGAATGTCCGTACCCGGCTCCTTGAGCACGGGGGCGGACTCACCGGTAATTGCTGCTTCGTTGACGTAGGCGACGCCCTCAATCACTTCCCCGTCACCGGGGATCAGATCGTTGATCTCGACCAGCACCTCGTCACCTTTGCGCAGCATCGTCGAGTTGACCATGCGCGTGCTGCCGTCGTGCTGCAGCAGTTTGGCGGTCGTCTGCTGGCGCGTCCGTCGCAAGCTATCGGCTTGGGCTTTGCCACGTGCTTCGGCCACGGCCTCGGCAAAGTTTGCGAAGAGCACGGTGAACCAGAGCCAGAGCGTGATCTGGCCAGTAAAGAGCAGATGGCTGAGTGCCTTGCTGAGAAGCTCACGCACAAACTGGATGGTGGTGATGGTGCTGCCCACCTCCACCACGAACATCACCGGGTTATGCACCATCTGCTGTGGATTAAGCTTGTGAAAGGCATCACCGACCGCCTGGCGCAGTAGTACACGATCGAACGTCGCCCCACGCCGCCTTGCGCCCACCGCCCGCTTCATCTCGCTGGAGATGGCTGCCTGCTCCGGCGTTTTTTCGGGAGGTGGTGACGGCTCATTCATCCGCCGCATCAGTTTGGGATCGTGCATCGCCATTATCCTTCGTTCCTAAAATGCCTTCCCAGCAACCATTTGGAACTGCTCGACGATGGGGCCGAGCGATAGTGCCGGGAAAAAGGTCAGCGCGCCGACGATCAGGATCACGCCGACCAGTAGCCCGGTCCAGAGCGGTCCGGTGGTGGGGAATGTCCCGAGGCTGGGCGGAAGCTTCTTCTTGGCTGCGAGCGACCCTGCCATAGCCAGCAGCGGGATCTGCATGAGGAAGCGCCCGATCAGCATAGCGAAGCCGCCCGCAATATTGTAAAACGGCGTATTGGCGCCGATGCCGGCGAATGCGGACCCGTTGTTACCCGTCGAGGAGGTGAAGAGGTAGAGAATCTCCGAGAAGCCGTGAGCGCCGGGATTACCGAGCGGACCCGTCCCTGCCGGAATGACACTGGCGATCGCCGTGAAGACCAGGATGTCTGCCGCCAGCACCAATGCCGCGAGCATGGCCATCTTGACCTCGAAGCGCTCAATCTTCTTGCCCAGGTACTCAGGTGTACGACCAACCATCAGCCCGGCAATGAAGACGGCCAGGATGGCGAACATGAGCAGGCCGTAGAGCCCAGCGCCGACGCCGCCGAAAATTACCTCGCCAAGCTGGATGTTGATCATAGGGATCATGCCGGCGATTGGCGTGAAGCTGTCCAGCATGGCGTTCACAGCGCCGCACGAGGTTGCCGTCGTCGTCACCGCCCACAAGA
>JAMCTA010000053.1:4294-5248 GCA_023381895.1 Chloroflexota bacterium | reverse complement strand
ACAAGCGCATCTTGGACTCGGCGGCGCAGGTGTTCGCGCACGCCGGCTATCGAGACACGTCGATGGACGCCATCGCCGAAGCGAGCGCAACATCCAAAGGCGGCGTTTACTTTCACTTCCCCACGAAGCACGCAATCTTTCTTACGCTCCTCGAGCGTATGGCAGAGCTCTTGCGGAGCCGCATCGTGGCTGCGATGCAAGAGCAGGACACGCCATCAGCACGCCTCGACGCTGCAGTGGGCACGATGTTGCGCACGTTCGCCGATCATCGCGCACTTGCCCGACTGTTCCTGATCGACGCCTGGGGTGCGGGGCGTGATGTTCATCAGCGACTTCTCGAGATCGAAGACCAGTTCGTCGACCTCATCGCCGGGCAGTTGCAAGAGGCAATCTGCGCCGGCGCCATCGAGCCAATCGACGTTGAGCTCGTCAGCGTGGCGTGGTTTGGAGCGCTCTACCAGATCGTCCTCCGCTGGCTCGTCACTGGTCAGCCAGTGCGGCTGGAAGATGCCTCACCAGCGTTGCGCTCCTTGCTGCTGCGCAGCGTGTCGCTTCCACAGCCAACAACAAAGACTGAAGGGACGCAGGCATGACGACTTCCTTCACGGCAGCACCACTCTCCTCCGGTGCTGAGCCATCAGCGCACCTTCATCAGGAAGCACTACGACCGCGAGTTGCGTCTTGGTCCGAGCGTATTCAGCGCATGGCACCGGCGATGCTCTTCGCAAGCGCACAGCGAGCACAACTGCCCGTCGACTACTTTGAGACCAAGAGCAATGAATCCGTCCTCGTTGGTCTGGGGTGGTCCTATGTGCTGACGTCTCGTGCCGAGGGCCCGGAGCGCTTCGCGACGATAGCGAAGGCGTGGAACGCGCTCGCGCAAGGGGCGATCGTGGCTCCCGCAGGGGGCCCGGTGCAGCCGCTTATTCTCGGCGGCTTCTCGTTCGACCCGAC
>JAMCTA010000053.1:0-4284 GCA_023381895.1 Chloroflexota bacterium | reverse complement strand
AGGCGGCTGATCATGAGTTGCGCGTCAGTCGCGATCTCTGGCACTGGCTGGTCGGACGGATTCGAGAACAACGTGAGCGGGAAGAGGATGAGTCGCGTTATGAGCAGCGGCTCGGGCGACACTCCACACTACAGCCGCTGCTGGATCCGTCGCTGAGCGAGGATCCGGGCGCTGAGCGCTGGCAGTGGCTTGTCGCGCAAGCGGCAGGAGCAGTGAGCGGAGGTGGCTTTGAGAAAGTGGTGCTGGCGCGCTCGGTGTCTCTTCCGGCATCAGCGGTGGTTGATGCCGGAGCAGCCCTGCGCCGACTTACGGAGACCGCACACGAAGGGTTTGTCTTCGCCTTCGTCCGGGGCCAGCGTTGCTTCCTCGGAGCGACGCCGGAACGCCTAATCCGGCAGATGGATGGACTGGTGGAAACTGGAGCGCTTGCAGGATCCATTGCCCGTGGTCGCTCGGATGCTGAAGATGAACAGCTCGCGGCAGAGCTGCTGCGCGACCCCAAGAATCTCAGGGAGCACGAGATCGTCGTCCGCGCTATTGTGACGTCACTGCGCGCGGCTGGCGTGGCGCTCGATCCGGTATCCGATCCGGCAGTGGTGCGGACTAGAGCCATCCAGCATCTTTTCACGCCAATTCGTGGCCGGTCAGCACAGGCACTCTCGGTTTTACAGCTCGTAGAGCGTCTCCATCCTACGCCCGCCACTGGCGGTGCGCCGCGAGCTGAGGCGCTGAACTGGTTGCGCGCCCACGAGGGGATCGACCGTGGCTGGTACGCCGCACCCGTCGGCTGGGTGGACACGTCTGGCAATGGTGAATTCGCCGTTGCGTTGCGTTCCGGTGTACTCGCACCCCAAGGGGCTACCCTCTTCGCGGGGTGTGGCATCGTTGCCGACTCTAATCCGGAACGTGAGCTTGCGGAGTCGACGGCGAAGCTCGTGCCTATGCTCGAGGCAGTTGTGCGGAGGGAAGCTCGATGAGCACTGCCGTCTGGGCCCAAGAGTGTGTGGCCCAGTTCTTTGCAGAGCTCTACGCATTGGGCCTGCGGCACGTCGTGTT
This sequence comes from Chloroflexota bacterium, assembly GCA_023381895.1. The sequence continues at coordinate 3,228 of JAMCTA010000053.1, read as the reverse complement.
CTGTCCGGGGTCGCGGTCGACTCCTCTGGCGCTGGTGGCCGCTCGCCACGGGGGTTTCAAGCTCTGGCAGCACATCGATGAACGGTCTGCTGGTTACTTCGGACTCGGCATCGCCAAGTGGGAGCGCCAGCCGGTGGTGCTCGTGTGCACCTCGGGAACTGCAGTGGCCAACTTCGCACCCGCTGTGGTGGAGGCATACACCGCTGGCGTGCCACTCCTCGTGTGTACCGCTGATCGTCCACCGGAGCTGCACGGCGCCGGCGCCAATCAAACCATCGAGCAGAGTGGCTTCTTCGGAAAGCACGCGAAGCTTAGCATCGACCTCTCGGTTCCTGATGGAAGCATCGAGGTGCGACGAAGCTTCCGCTCCACAGCGCAGCGTGCGGTGGCGGCAGCAATGAACGCGGCGCAGGGGCCGGTGCACCTCAACTTCCCGTTTCGAGAGCCTCTCGTGGCTCCGCCAATGGTGCTGCCAGATCAGCTGGCTCGCGCTGCCGGCAGTATCGTGACCGTGGAGCCGTTGTCCGTTGATCCTGCTGCCCTTGAGCCTCTGGCGAGTATCCTGCGCCGCGCCGATCGAGGCGTGATCATTGTTGGTGAGCAACACGATCCTGCACTGGCATCTGCACTGATGGCGCTAGCGCGCCGGTTGCAGTTTCCGGTTCTTGCAGATGCGCTCTCCAATCTGAGGAATGGTCCACACTACGGACCGCTTCTCATCGACAGCTACGAAGTGCTATTGCGCGACCCGGCCTGTGCAGCGCTGCTGGAGCCCGATGTCGTCGTGCGCTGCGGTGCCGCTCCGACTGCCAAGTCTCTTCTACAACTTCTCGAACAAGCTCAATGCCCTCAGATTGTGCTTGCCGAAGAGCGCTGGGCTGATCCAGCGGCAACGGCGACCACTATCATCCGCGGCCGACCGGTGGCGATATGCACCGCGCTCACCGAATTGCTGGAAGGGCAGCAGCTGTCAGCGAAAAGCTCCCAGTGGCTGCAGCGCTGGCAGAGCTGGCAGCATACTGCTCGCCGAGCTTTGACGCAAGAGACACGGCGCTTTGCCGATCTCTTTGAAGGGCGGGTGTTCGTGGAGCTCAGCGAGCTGGTGCCTGAAGGAGGCGTCATCTTTGCGGGCAACAGCATGCCAGTGCGTGACCTCGATGCCTTCTTCGGCGGAAGTCACCGCACCGTATACCTGCTCGCCAATCGTGGCGCGAGTGGCATCGATGGGGTCACCTCGACGGCCTTGGGGGTTGCGGCTGCCAGCGGACGGCCAGCAGTGCTGGTCATCGGCGATCTCTCCTTCTTCCACGATATGAACGGTCTGCTCATGGCGAAGCGGTATGGAATCTCACTCACGATCGTGCTCGTGCAGAATGATGGCGGAGGCATCTTCTCCTTTCTCGCCCAGGCGGGGGAGGAGACGCACTTTGAGCGGCTGTTTGGCACGCCGCACGGCCTTGATTTCAGTGCAGTCGCGACTATCTATGGCGCCACATACAGTCGAGTAGAGACGTGGGCTACATTTGGCCAGGCCGTGAGCGCGGGCCTACGTGACGGTGGACTACGCATCGTAGAGCTACGCACTGATCGATCCCGTAATGTTGGGCAGCATCGTGCTGTCTGGCAGGCGGTGGCTACGGCAATTGCCGGGGAAGAGCAGGCGAGTTGGCACGCTACCGAGTCAACGACATCGAGCTCACGGTAGAGCAGCTGGGCGCGGGACCGCCAGTCATGCTCCTGCACGGCTTCACCCATTCCAGCCGGACGTGGGGACCACTGCGCGAGCGCCTCGCCGGCAGCTTCACTGTGATCGCAGTGGACCTCATCGGTCATGGTGAGAGCGCAACGCCAGACTCACTGAGGCACTATGCACTCGAGCAGTGTGCGGATGATCTAGCAGCGCTGTTGACAGTGCTCGGTATGGAACGGACGGGGGTGCTAGGCTACTCCATGGGTGGCAGGGTAGCACTACAGCTTGCTCTGCGGCATCGCGAGCACTGCACCGCGCTGCTGCTTGAGAGCACCAGCCCTGGTATTGAGGATGAAGTGGCACGGCAAGCGCGCCGTGAAGCCGATGCGGCTCTGGCAGCCCGCATCGAGCAAATTGGCGTTGAGGCTTTCTTGCAGGAATGGGAAGCCCTGCCGCTCTTTGCTGGTCTACGGCGTGTGCCGCCAGCGCTCAGCGAGCAGCTGCACTCCTTGCGGCTGCGCAACTCGGCCAAGGGACTAGCCAGTAGCCTGAGAGGGATGGGAACAGGTAGGCAACGCCCTCTCTGGTCTCAGCTTCCCGATCTGGCAGTGCCAGTGCTGGTCATTGCAGGCCAGGATGATGGCAAGTACTGCGAGATCGGGCTGCGAATGACTAGCTTCCTGCCATGTGCTCGCAGCGTGATCGTACCCGAGAGTGGCCATACGGTGCACCTTGAAGCAGACGAGCCGTTCATAGAGCTGGCTCTCGGCTTTTTTCGGGATCCGCAGCGTGTTGTGGCGAGTGGTGATGCTGCGACACTCCGCTCTGCATGCCGCAGTTGTAGGTGATGATCGCAAGGAACGAGAGAGGAAGCGAGGATACTCTGATGCTTGTGGACTGGCAAAAGTCCGGGAACTACGAGGATGTGATCTACGAGACCGCCGGGGGCATCGCCAAGATCACGATCAACCGGCCGGAAGTGCGGAACGCCTTCCGGCCGAAGACGGTTGAAGAACTGTCACACGCGTTCGCTCGAATCGAGGATGATCCGGCTATCGGCGTAGTGATCCTCACGGGGGCGGGTACGAAGGCCTTCTGCAGCGGTGGTGACCAGAAAGTGCGCGGACACGGCGGCTATGTCGACGATGGTGGCGTGCCCCGTCTCAACGTGCTGGGGCTCCAGCGCCAGATCCGGCTTCTGCCCAAGCCAGTGATCGCCATGGTCGCTGGCTATGCCGTTGGTGGCGGGCACGTGCTCCACGTGATTTGCGACCTGACCATCGCGGCTGACAACGCCATCTTCGGTCAGACCGGTCCCAAAGTGGGGAGCTTCGACGCCGGCTATGGAGCGACCTATCTGGCGCGGATCGTCGGACACAAGAAGGCGCGAGAGATCTGGTACCTCTGCCGCCAGTACAGCGCCCAGCAAGCCCTCGAGATGGGCCTCGTGAATGCTGTAGTGCCGCTGGATCAGCTCGAAGAAGAGACGATCAAGTGGTGCCGCGAAATCCTCGAAAAGAGCCCGCTTGCTCTTCGTT
>JAMCTA010000133.1 GCA_023381895.1 Chloroflexota bacterium | reverse complement strand
CGTTGTCTTGCCAACCCCGCCCTTCTGATTGGCAATGGCAATGACTGTAGCCACCACGAGACCTTTACCTTATGGAGGTTCCAACGCTGCCACGACAATCCCACTCTTCGGATCAGAAGTGAGCTGCGATGCCGCGGTGTGAGGAACTCTCGTGTCCAGCGAAGTATAGCAAAGTTATGGTGCGTATCCATAGAATCCATTTTGCCTCAACGGCACCAGTTCATCGTCAGCAGTCTCCGAAGCGTACATGCTTGGGGAGCACGGGAGACCCGTGGTATTATGTGCGACAAGGGAGGTAGGCTCGCGCAGGCGAACATACTGACTACGCTGTGCCCCTCCCTTCGTGCGACAACGATGTCCACGGCCCACCGCCGCCGGTGGTGCACCGTGGACATTTTTGTAGCGCACTCGCCTCCGTCGTCAGGAGACGGAAGGGTCGATGGAGACCATTGCCGAGGCTAACCGGGAGGTGAGCATCATCGATACACACTATGATTCTCCAACTAGGGGACCCATGATCGGAAAGGCTCAAGGTCTGTACGACCCCTTTTTCGAACACGATGCCTGCGGTACCGGTTTCGTGGCCCGTGTCTCCGGCAGCCCAAGTCACGACATAGTGGATTTCGCACTCGAGGGTCTTGTAAACTTGACCCATCGGGGTGCTGTCGATGCTGATGCTCGCACTGGCGATGGCGCCGGCATCCTCACTCCGCTCCCCTACACACTGTTTCGTCGTGAGCTCGCAAAGCTTGGCGTCCAGCTGGACGACCCAGATGACCTTGCTGTAGGCATGGTCTTCCTCCCTCAGGAAGATCCACAGAGCAATGCCCACGCCCGCAAGATCATCGAGGACACCATTCGGAGTGAGGGCTTAAGGGTATTGGGTTGGCGCGAAGTCCCCATCCGTCCGGAAGTGCTGGGAGAAAAGGCCCTCGCAACTCTACCGGACATTCAACAGGTGTTCGTTGGCAGGCGAGCGAGACTAGCAGCCGGGGATTTTGAGCGCACCATCTACCTCATACGGAAAAAGATTGAGGTGGCCTGGCTCAAGATCGGTATCACCGAGGCGTACTTCCCGTCGTTTTCCTCTCAAACCATTGTGTACAAGGGATTGTTTGTTGCCCCACAAGTGCGTCAGTTCTATCGCGACCTCCGCGACGCTGACTACGAAGTCGGTCTCGCAGTTTTCCATCAACGCTACAGCACGAATACCTTCCCGAACTGGAGGCTCGCGCAACCGTTCCGGCTTCTTGCCCACAATGGTGAGATCAACACACGGCAGGGAAATGGCTACTGGATGCACGCTCGAGAACCTGAGCTTAGGTCTCCGATCTGGGGAAATCGTATCCAAGAGCTACTACCCGTCATTCTTCCCAATGGGTCCGACTCTTCGGATCTCGACAATGCTCTAGAGCTCCTCACACAGTCTGGGCGAGATGTTCGGCACGCACTGACGCTTCTCATGCCGCACGCGTGGGAGCACATGGCGGACCTTGATCGGCAGCGCCGCGCATTCTACGAATTCAGCGCCTGCCTGACCGAGCCCTGGGATGGGCCCGCTGCACTTGCCTTTACCGATGGCCGCATCGTCGGTGCGGCCCTAGACCGCAACGGTCTGCGACCGTCACGCTACCTCGTTACCAAAGATGGCCTTGTCGTTGCTGGCTCAGAAGTCGGAATGCTGGAGCGTATCGAGGTTGACGACATCAACGTCGTCGAGAAAGGGCGCCTTGGCCCTGGGCACATGATTGCCGTCGACACGAGCCGGGGGGAGTTCTTTCGCAACGCCCAGCTCAAGCGTGAGCTATCGTCGCAGCAGCCTTACGCTACCTGGGTTGAACGGCAAATCGTCCGCCTCAAGTCAACCCAGAAGACAGCAAAGGTACCACTGAGCGCGGACGGTCAAGTACCAACTCCGGATCTGCGTCTGCTGCGTCTCTTTGGATTCTCCCGTGAGGACCTGCTCTACGTCTTCCCTTCGATGACGACAGAGGGGAAAGAGGCAACCTTCTCTATGGGGGATGACACCCCGATACTGCCGCTGAACACGACTGAGCGATCATTCTATTCCTACTTCCGGCAGCGCTTCGCCCAGGTTACGAATCCTCCAATTGATCCGCTGCGCGAACACCTGGTGATGGCTCTCGACACCTACATTGGTCCACGGCTCAGCTTGCTCGAAGAGACAGAAGAGCACGCCCGGCTGATTCACCTGCCATCTCCGGTGTTGACAGCAGCGCAGTTCTCTGAGTTAACAAGCCTCACCCAGGAGTATTACCATTCGGCAGTTCTCTCCACCGTGTTTAGCGTGAGCGGCCTCGGTATCGGGCAGCGCATTGAAGAGCTCTGCTCTGAGGCAGTGGCTGCCATCCAGGGTGGTGCGCATCTGTTGGTGCTCAGCGATCGGGAGGTAGGTCCAGATTCTGCACCCATTCCCATCGCCCTCGTCGTCGCGGCTATTCACCATCACCTCATTCGGTCTGGCCTCCGCATGCGTGCTGATCTCGTCGTTGAGACGGGCGAAGCCTGGGATGTACACCATTTCGCTGTACTCATCGGCTATGGCACGAGCGCTATTTTCCCCTACGCTGCAATCGAATGCGCCCAGTCCTTTGCTGGTCAGCGTAAGTTTGAGGAAGTCACCGTCGATTCCGCCGCGACCAACTTCCAAAAGGCAGTGGAGGCCGGACTGCTCAAAGTCATGTCCAAGATGGGTATCTCCACCATCAGCAGCTACCGCGGTGCCCAGATCTTCGAAGCGCTGGGGCTTAGCCAGGAGGTGGTAGACCGGTACTTCACTGGAACTCCTTCCCTCATTGGTGGAGTCGGGCTTCGAGAGATTCAAGAGGATGTTCTGGTACGGCATAGCTCCGCCTTCAGCACACCTCCGCTCAAGCAGCTTCCTGATCTAGGTTTCATACGCTTCCGCCGCGAAGGCGAGAGCCACGCCTATAACCCGAACGTTGTGCGCGCGATTCACAAAGCGGCACAGCTGGGCGACCGCGAAGCCTATCGAGCAGCTCGCGATCTCATGGATGCACAGCCACCGACCACAGTCCGTGACCTCCTCGAGTTTGTCTCTGACCGCCCAAGCATTCCACTCGCCGAAGTGGAAGCCATGGAGTCGATCCGTGCCCGCTTCGTATCGACGGCTATGTCGCTTGGCGCCCTCAGCCCCGAGGCCTACACGACGCTTGCCCGGGCAATGAGCATGATTGGGGCCAGGAGCAACAGCGGGGAGGGCGGGGAAGATCCAGCCTGGTACCATCCCCTCTCAGACGGCCCCGCAATGCACAGCGCCATCAAGCAAGTAGCATCGGCGCGCTTCGGAGTGACTGCCGAGTACCTCTCTCGTGCCCGGGAGATCGAAATCAAGATGGCTCAGGGCTCCAAGCCCGGTGAAGGTGGTCAGCTCCCTGGTCACAAGGTAACGGCGCTCATTGCCCGACTCCGACACGCCGTGCCAGGCATCCAGCTCATATCGCCGCCTCCCCATCACGATATCTACAGCATTGAAGACCTCGCTCAGTTGATCTACGACCTCAAGCAAGTCAATCCTAAGGCGCGAATCGGCGTGAAGCTTGTCTCAGAGGCCGGTGTGGGGACGATTGCGGCTGGCGTTGCCAAGGCTTACGCTGACTACATTCTCATCAGCGGCCACTCCGGCGGCACTGGGGCATCTCCCCTCAGTTCCATAAAGTTCGCTGGTTCACCTTGGGAGATTGGCCTTGCCGAGACGCAACAAATCCTCCGGATGAATGATCTTCGTCGCCGTGTGCGGCTGCGTACCGACGGCGGTCTGCGCACTGGACGAGACGTGGTCGTCGCAGCATTGCTGGGTGCCGAAGAGTTTGGGTTTGGGACACTCGCAGTCGTGACCATTGGTTGCGACATGGCTCGGCAGTGTCATCTCAACACGTGTCCCACAGGGATTGCGACGCAACGCGAAGACTTGCGTGCGAAGTTTGCTGGCAAACCTGAGCACGTCATCAATTACTTCAGCCTCATGGCGGAAGAGATACGGGAGATCCTTGCCTCGCTCGGCTATCGCAGTCTTGATGAGATAGTCGGACACACCGAGTTGCTCCGCTCGAAATCCCTGCCCAACACCTCTCGTGCCGTATCGCTCGACATGCAACGCGTTCTCGCCGCTCACTTGGCGGAGCAAACGGGCCCGAGGATGCACACTCAGGAGCGCAACGATCGCGAGGACACTCCCTTAGATGACCGCATCCTTCACGATGTCGAGGCTGCGCTCGATGGTGAGGGAGAAGTCAAGCTCACGTATCGAATCCGGAATAGCAATCGAACGGTGGGGGCTAAGATAGCGGGCCAGATTGCCTATCGATACGGAGCCCGCGGTTTGCCAGATGGCACCATCGACTGCACATTCATTGGCTCCGCAGGACAGAGCTTCGGGGCGTTTCTCACACACGGCATGCGCTGGTGCCTCATCGGTCAAGCAAACGACTATGTAGCAAAGGGCATGTCAGGCGGCGAAGTCATCGTGAGACCACCAGAAACTGCTCTTTACGCGTGGCATGAGAACGTCATTGCTGGGAACACACTCCTCTATGGTGCAACTGGTGGTGCTCTTTTCGTTGCAGGCCGCGCTGGGGAGCGCTTTGCGGTTCGCAACAGTGGTGCGCGTGCCGTTGTCGAAGGTGTTGGCGACCACGGATGCGAGTACATGACCGGCGGCGTCGTGGCTGTCCTCGGTTCCGTCGGCCGGAATTTTGCGGCAGGAATGTCGGCTGGAATCGCCTTCGTCCTCGACCTCACTGGAGACTTTGAAGCCAGGGTCAATAGAGAGCTTGCAAGCCTTGCCCGTGTTGAGAGCGACGACGATGCGGAGATCCTGAAGGATCTCATTCAGGAGCACTACGAGGCTACAGCAAGTCCACGTGCCAATGAGATCCTCACCCATTGGAGTGAATATCGTGGTCACTTCGTCCGAGTGACCCCGCGGCCTTATGCCGAACTCCTCGAGTCCGGCGAGGTCCACATCCGGCAAGCGGCAGCAAGCAGCCGCCGCCCCTCCTGAGATTCGCAGTGCCAGCTACGTTGTGGGGGAAGACCGAGTTGTCCCTCCCCCATAACGTGAGCAGCTCTACTCTACGATGACCGCCGAAAGCTCCGGGCGGCTGAGGACGCGTCCCAACTGATCGGTCTGCTCTGCCAGCCGCAGCTCGCGTGCGCACCGGCGCCCCATGCTCATTTGCTCGTCGTAGAGCAGTGCACTGTAAGGCGAGCCATTGATGAAGAGGTTCGTTCCCCCCACGATCGAAGTAGATA
>JAMCTA010000029.1:307-83955 GCA_023381895.1 Chloroflexota bacterium | reverse complement strand
GCCTGCAGCCGGATGACTTCGAGGTGTTTCGTACCGAGCACCGAACCGAGGTATCCACCGTCCTCATGATCGATTTGAGCCGGTCTATGCTCTATAGCGGCTGCTACGTCGCGGCAAAGCGTGTCGTCCTCGCTCTCAATGCGCTCATCCAGATGCAGTACCCTCGCGATTCTCTCTACATTGTTGGTTTTGCCGATCGCGCCCGGCAGCTCCAGCCGGAGGATCTCTCGAGCATCGACTGGAGTGAAGAGCGCTTCGGAACCAATCTTCAGCACGGTCTCATGCTTGCACGTCGCCTTCTCAGTAGGCATACTGCGGGTACGCGGCAGGTCATCGTGATCACTGATGGCGAGCCAACCGCCCACGTCGAGGCGGATGGGCAAGTGATGTTTCACTATCCCCCTACGTGGCGCACCTACGAAGAGACCATTCGTGAAGTCGTTCGCTGTACTCGCGACCGAGTTATCATCAACACTTTCATGCTTGAGCGGGGACGCTATCTCACCGAGTTCATCGAGCAAATTACACGCATCAACCGGGGAAGAGCCTTTTTCGCGACCCCAGAGCGCCTCGGTGAATACATTCTCGTGGATTATGTTCGCAACAAGCGTAAGCGAGTGTCGTAATCTCTATCTCTTCAGTACTCTTTCTACCCACATGGCGTGAAGACTGTGCCCGCGGGGGCGTCATCTCTGTATACTCTTGACTTACCTTCGCGGGTCTGCTGAAGAAGTGGCCCGCGATCTTGGCTATCGACCGCCACGCTTGGTACAAGACGTTCTGCCGGCGAAGGGAATCGAGGTGACTATCCGGGAGCACTTCAGACGGGTTGAAGGAAGGAAGCACGATCAATGACGCTCGTATGGCTGCCTCCAACCGCAGCAGCAGTTGCGATACTGTTCGTGATTTGGTTGACGCGCTCTGTCCTCAGCAGCGACCAAGGCACTAAGGAAATGCGCGAGGTTGCAAGCATCATCTTTGAGGGGGCGCAGGCCTTCCTAAATCGCCAGTATCGCACGATCGCCTCATTGGCGATTCTCGTGGCAATTGTCGTTGCCCTGGTGCTCTCATTCGTCAGTGGCGATGTCAATTTGGGTATCCACACCTTTGTCGCCTTTCTCATCGGCGCCACCTGTTCAGCCTTCTCGGGCTTCACAGGCATGTACATTGCTGTGCGCGCAAACTTGCGCACGGCTGCCGCAGCACAGCACTCAGTTGGTGCAGCCCTCACGACCGCGCTTCGCGGCGGAGCCGTCTCTGGCTTCCTTGTCGTGGCACTTTCCGTGCTGGGCGTGTTTACCCTGCTCTTTATCTACGGGGCTGGGAGTCATCCGGCCGAGGCGCCAAATCTCATCGTCGGCTTTGCCTTCGGGGCTAGTTTCGTCGCCCTCTTCGCCCAGCTCGGCGGCGGCATCTACACGAAGGCGGCCGACGTCGGTGCTGACCTGGTCGGCAAGGTCGAAGCTGGCATCCCAGAGGACGATCCGCGCAACCCAGCGGTCATCGCAGATCTCGTCGGCGACAACGTTGGGGACTGCGCAGGCCGCGGCGCCGACCTGTTCGAGTCGATCTCCGCCGAGAACATCGGCGCAATGATCCTTGGAGCAGTGCTCTACCGCCTGTCTCCGGATAAGAACTTCGCCTGGATTCTCTTCCCACTCGTCGTCACGGCTGCGGGGCTCATCGCCTCCCTCATCGGCATCCTCCTGGTGCGTCCTCAGTCAGTCTCCGATCCCATGCGCGCGCTTGACCGCGGCTTTTTCGTAACAGCCGGTCTTTCAGCAGTATTTCTCGCCTTCCTTACCAACATTCTGCTCCACAACTGGTGGTTTTTCTTCTGCGGCCTGGTGGGAATCCTGTTGAGCCTCGCCTTCGTCTACATCACTGAGTACTACACCGCCGGGACGTGGCGACCCGTACGTGTCATCGCTGATGCTTCTTTTACTGGTTCTGCTACGACGATCATTCAAGGGCTCGCGGTTGCCTTTGAGACACCTGCGGCACCCGTCGTGGCAATCGTAATAGCCCTCTTGTCGGCTTTTACTCTCGGGAGCCATGCAGCACCCACTGGGTCACACGACATTGCTACCTACGGGATCTACGGCACAGCCGTCGCCACTATGGGCATGTTGATGGCTGCCGCCTACGTTCTCGCGATGGACACCTTCGGGCCGATCACAGACAACGCGGCAGGCATCGCGGAAATGAGCGAGGCCCCCAGCAGCGTCCGCGACACGATGGATGCGCTCGACTCGGTGGGTAACACCACCAAAGCCTTGACCAAGGGCTACGCGGTCGGCTCCGCAGCGCTGGCAGCGTTCCTCCTCTTCAGTGCGTACATCGACACAGCCCGTCAGGCCCAGATAGCCCACCACATCACGCCATTTAGCTCGGTTGACCTCTCCAATGTGCACGTGTTCTCCGCGGGACTCATCGGCGCAGTGCTCATCTTTCTCTTCAGTGCGCTCGCGATTCGTGCCGTCGGGCGGGCAGCACAGACCATGATCAGTGAAGTGCGCCGCCAGATGCGCGAAATCCCCGGCATTATGGAAGGGAAGGCACGCCCCGACTACAAGCGTTGCGTCGACATCAGCACGCGCGGAGCGCTGCGGGAGATGGTTCTTCCTGGTGCGCTCGCTATTGGGACTCCAATCGTTGTTGGTCTCGTGTTCCGCGCCGAAGCAGAGGCCGCCTTCCTGATGGTCGCTACAATAGTGGGCATCATCATGGCGAACGTGATGAACAACGGCGGCGGCGCCTGGGACAATGCCAAGAAGTTCATCGAAGCGGGCAAGTTGTTTGATGCGAGCGGCAAGGTTCACGGGAAGGGAAGTGCGGCTCACGCCGCCGCCGTCGTCGGCGACACGGTCGGTGATCCATTCAAAGATACGGCTGGACCATCACTGCACATCTTGATAAAGCTCCTGGCCACCTTGACACTGGTGTTGGCGCCACTCTTCATTTGAGGGATACCAAAGTCCTACGGAGAGCACGTGAGGGGGAGCGACCGATCAGTCCCCCTCACATCGCCGCCCTGACGTTCAGCACGATAAATGGCCTGGCAGTGCACCAGCCATAGACCGGCGAAAGCGGCTGAGATGAGCGTGCCTGAGGCTTCGTTGCGCAGGTGTGGCGTAGAGCAGGCAAATACCTGAAGACAACTGCTCCCAAGGGCGGAAGACGACCGCAAACTGGCAAGTGCGAGCCTTCGTCTGTTGTCAAACGCTGCTTCTGACCCGGCTATGAACGTGTTAGCTGCCAGATGGCTTGCGAGCGTCGGAAAGCAATCGATGCGCTAGGTGAACAGGAAGAGGGAGGCGGTACCCGCGCGAGCACCATTGAACCCAGCTGACGGCATCCTCGAGACTCACTCGATTCCCGGTTGAGACGATCACGGGTTGTGATCCAGCTCTCGTACGGACCAGCTCACCAATGACCTCATCACGATCAACCAGCGGAACCGTGGATCCTACAGCCTCTCCAAGAATCCCCGCTGGTCGCCCCACCAACACTGACTTCGCAACTCCCACTGAAGGTATATCTAGGATGACCCCTAAATGACTCGCCACGCCGCATCGCCGGGGATGAGCGGCGCCTTGGCCATCAACGAAGATGAGCTCCGGAACCACCCGCAGCGTGTTCCAGGCAGCAAGTAGCGCAGGCACTTCGCGAAAGGAGAGAAAGCCGGGTACATAGGGAACGTCCGTCTGATGATACGCCACAGCACGCTGGACGACCGTCAACTCAGGATAGGTAAGCACAACAATCGCCGCGAGCACCTCGAAGCGTGTTCGTACCTGAGAGCAATCCGCCCCTGCCACGAGTTGCACTGCTCCGAGCCGGGTGGTGCGTTCTACACGTGCTGCTACGCCGAGCTGCACCCGGAGAGCCATCTCGTGGTCCCAATGTTCAAATGGATCGAGATGTCCCTCGGAGTGCAAGGTCACTCACTCTTTCAACCCGAGTGCGCGCTCCAGCAATGCATAGTCAAAATGTGCGTTGAAGAGCTCCTCGAAGCGTGCGACCTTGCGTTCCTGGCGATATCTGGAGTGCGCAAACACGTCTTGGGCTTCCTCCACGGCCGTGAGGGTGTCGAGAGGCACCGACATGATCGCCACATTTTTCTCTTTCGCTCGTTCGATCACCTCAGGCGCAGGTGGGAAGTAACCAGTGAGGATGAGGCATCGTGTGGAAGTTTCCAAGGCAGCGAGCTGGATGTCCGGCCGGTCGCCGCCAGTGATGACGGCCTTGTTCGCCTGACGCTGAAAGTAGCTCACTGCGTGCTCTGGGTTCATGGCGCCAATCATAAGGCGCTCGACGAGTTCCTCCGCCAGCTCCTCACCAACGATGAAAGTGCCATTAAGCTCACGGGCGAGCTCTCCTACCGTGACTGCCGTCAGCAGCCGGTCTGCAGGGAAGATACCCAACACACGCAGACCCCGGCGCTCCAGGTGTGGGCGCAAGGCATGCTGCACACTCTCGCGCTGTGACACGGGCACGCCAGTGATAACGGCGCCGACCACTCTCTGGTTGATCATCTCTTTCGTGGAGAGGATAGCGTCAATGACCTCGGTGCCGGTGTATCGTGAGAGAATAAGCGTGTAGGCGCCCAGCGCCTTTGCAATACTGGGGGCGTCTAAGCCAACGAGGGATCCTGCCGGCGGAGTATCTCCTGCTTCCACAATCAACACGTCGCACCGTTGAGCACTGCTCTCCGCAAGGCGTACCAGATCAGAGAGGAAGCTCGTCTCACCGTCCTGGGCCTGGAGCACCGATGTCACCGAGACCGGGAAGGGGATCGCGCCACTAAGGGGAAGCCCAAGTACACGACGCACGAATTGTGTCGAAGCCAGTGGTTCTTGGATGTCACTGGCGCCCATGACCGTCTGCACGTACTCCACTCGCAGTCGCTGACGGAGAAACTGTCTACCTAGCGCCACCGCGAGTGAAGTCTTACCAGCTGCTGTGTCAGTCGAGCATAGACAGAGCGTTCGCACTCTGGGTGCACTCCTTTCTGTCTGTTCGATACCTGGCCGAGAATAGCACAGCGTAAGGGCTATGCTCCCTGATTGGCTACACTCACCATGTGAATACGAAGCTACCAATCGCCTTTGGCCGTGAGATGAATTTACCGTCGCTCGGGCTAAGTCTTGACAGTACGCGACGCACACCCTTCGGCTTCGTGTCGCACGCCCACAGTGATCATCTCGCCGCCCACTCCCGTGTCATCTCGTCGGTCGCGGGTTGGCCTCTCATCAGCCAGCGCCTCACCGCCATCAAACGAACAGTCCCCGCTGCCCTGCTCACCCATCAGCTCGCGTTTGATGACGCGGAGATGGTGACTAGTCACGTTGCTCTACCTTTTGGTCAGTGCTGGCACATTCGCGACCACTCTGTCGAGCTTCTGCCCGCTGGCCACATCCTGGGCTCAGCGCAGCTGTATGTCACGTTTCCTACTGGCAGCACACTTCTCTACACGGGCGACGTCAAGCTTCGCTCCCGGCCGTGTGTCGAGACTGCTCGCTTTCCACACGCTGATATCCTCATCATAGAATCGACCTTTGGCCGGCCACAATATCAGTTCCCAGAGTGGCAAGACTGCGTCTCTCTACTGCGTGATCGGGCACTAGCTATGATGGCAGAGGGTATCGTGCCGGTGTTCACCGCCTACCCCGTGGGTAAAGCACAGGAGGCCACCCTCGCACTCTCCGCAGCAGGCCTGTCTGCTGCGGTGCATCCTTCGATTGTGCCCTACCACCGCATCTACGAAAGTAGTGGATTCTCACTCGGGACGTGGAAACCGTTGCAAGAGAACACCAAGTCACTTGGTCCATTCATCGTGCCACCGGCATGGAGCCGGTCACGTCTTATAGCCCTTCTTGCACCTTTTCTGGGCCAGCGCCGTTATCGCACCATCTTTCTCTCCGGTTGGGCTCTCGACCACGAAGCTCCCCGTCATCAAGCCGATGAGGCGTTCCCTCTCTCAGACCACGCTGATTGGGATGAGCTCTGGGAAATTGTCCGTCTCGTCCAACCACAACGCGTGTGCACAGTCCATGGGTTCCGTGAGTTTGCTGCCTATCTCAACAATTCTGGGATTGAGGCAAGTCACCATGCTGTTGGGAGATCATTCCACTCGTGAGTAGCATGGCGAGCGCTACCTCAACCGGACCGTGGCTAGGCATCGACATCGGCGGCACAAAAACGGCGCTGGGAATCGTAGACGCAACTGGGCACGTGCTGGCAGAGGATCGCTTGTCTACGCTCGTCGGGTCACGCGCCAATGACGGTCTCGCCAACCTCATAGCGCACGCTAGACGGCTGGTGGACGCCTTCTCCGATGTTCAAGGGATCGGAGTGGGCATCTGCTGCCAGGTAGACCCACTTGAGGGAACTGTTCAGGGGGCCGACACCGCCATCCCCGGTTGGGATTCTTTCGTCCTCCCCGAGATACTCACTACAGCAATGAGGCGCCCTACAGCAATCGATAACGATGCCAACGTCGCCTTGCTGGGAGAAGTATGGTGGGGAGCAGCACGCGGATGCACCGATGTCGTGTTGATGACAATTGGTACAGGGATCGGCGGTGGCATTCTCACGGGTGGGCGGGTCGTCGCAGGATCTCGTGGCGGAGCTGGTGAGATTGGTCACATCATGGTCGCTCCGACGGGACCTCGTTGCACCTGTGGGAGCCGCGGCTGCCTTGAGGCTATGATCTCTGGATCAGCATTGGCGAACCGAGCCTACGCCCTTGGACTGGCTAGTCCTGCAGAGCTCTTCGCTGCAGCTGGTTATCATCCAGGTGCACAACGAGAAGTCAACAGGGCCGGCCAGCTGCTGTGTCGGGCAGTGCTGGCCCTGGTCAATACGCTCCAGCCCGAGGTAGTGCTCTTCGGTGGTGGCGTCATCTCGAGCGCCTCCCCATTCTGGATCCCGATGGTGAAGAGCGCCATAGGGACCCGTACCTTCCCGTCGAACCGTGCTGTTCGTATCGAACGTGTGGCCTTCGGAGAACAAGCTGGAGTCGTTGGAGCGGCCGCGCTCATCCGGTCGCGTCTCTCACCCGAGCCCTAATCACCCCGAAACGGCCACAGGCTCATCTCCTGGGTCCACGCTCGGTCACTCTGGCTCAGAAGGGCGATGACAGCCTCCGCAACATCTGCGGCAAGAAGGTACTTCATTCCAGCGGGAGCAGGACCAGAGCGTTGTGGGTCGCGGATCGTCCCCGGATTGATGACCGATACCTTGATGTTGTCGTCCGAGACCTCCTGGGCAAGAGACTGGGAAAAGCCGAGCAAGGCGAACTTAGAAGCTGAGTACGCAGGCATGCCAGCGTATCCCTGCTTGCCTGCTCCGGACCCGATGCTGACTATTGCGCCCGCGCCGCGACGCCGCATGATCGGCACTACCTGCCGGGCAAGAAGGAAGGGGCCGCGCACATTGGTGCGGAACACCGCATCCCAATGCTCTGGTGAGCATTGTTCGGTGCGTCCGCCGCCACCCAGCGCTGCGTTATTGACGAGGATATCAACTCCCCCGAACTCTCCAACTGCTCGCTCCACGATGCGGCACACGTCGCTTTCGTCGCCGACATCTCCGGCAACCCCAACAACCGTGGGAGAAGCATGCTGCAGATCCAACACGGCCTCAGCGAGCCTATCCTCACCTCGAGCGCAGACGAGTACGCGGGCTTCACGGCACAAGAGGGCTCGTGCAATCTCGCGCCCAGTCATGCGGCTGCCGCCCGTCACGATGGCGACTTTGCCACTCAGATTCACCGCCAGCCTCCTCTCTGCTGTGTGACCGATACCCCTAGAGTGACCGCGATAACGGCGTCTTGGCGAGTAGAGCTTCGATATCCCGACGGTAAGGAATCGACGGCCATGCTCCCAGTACCGTGCACGCCAAGCTGCCAGCAGTCACTGCGAAACGTGACGCTTCCGATAGAGATCGTTCCTCGCCAAGAGAAGCTGCCAGTGCGCCCACGAATGTATCTCCGGCTGCCGTGGTATCAACCACTGTCACATCTGGTGGCGCCTGGTGCATCAGTCCATCAGGACTTGCCACGAGCGCCCCACGGCTACCGAGAGTGACCACAACCGCACGCGGACCCTGGCGTTGCAGCTCACGAGCAGCCTTGCAGGCGCTGTCAATGTCTGACGCATCAAGGCCACTGAGAGCCTCAGCCTCGATCTCGTTGACGATGAGCACATCAACATTCGCCAGCAATGATGCTTTCACCGAGCCCGAAGGAGCGGCGTTCAGAATACGCAGCGCATCTGGAGGGCTCTCCGCGAGCAGAGCCGACACCGCCGGAAGCGGCCATTCAAGCTGGCACACGACTACTCGCGCCATCTCCAGTGCGGTTCGCGCTCTAGTGACAGTCGCGGCGGTGGCCCGAGCGTTAGCTCCCGAGGCCACAACGATGAGGTTTTCTCCATCATCCGCCACCGCAATCATCGCAATCCCTGTATGTACAGTCGTCACGACGCTGATACTAGAACAATCGACTGCAGTATCGCGGAGGCACTCGAGAAGCGTGCGGCCATTCTCATCGTCGCCAATCACGCCGATGAGATGCACCGCCCCACCTGCACGCGCAACAGCGGTCGCCTGATTGAGCCCTTTGCCACCGGCTGTGCGAGTGAGGTCGCTGCCGTGAACAGTCTCTCCTGGCCGCGGCAGATGTTGTGTCCGCACAACGAGATCAACATTCATGCCTCCTGCGACCACAACGCGGGCTTGGTTGCAAGTCTTCACATCTCTGTCCCGCCGCGATGGTGGTGTCTATGCCCCAAACTTGTCGTACTTGAGGGCATGTGCCATCGCAAGATCGAGCACGTCAGCGTGCACCAGCCGGCCAAGGCGCCCAGATGCCGCGGTTCGCTCGGAGAATCCAGCGGTTCCTTCCGGAAATACAAAGGGCGACGAGAAGAGCAAGGGCAGTGGGTGCCAGCTGTGGCTCTTGAGTCGCGCCGGGGTCGAATGATCCCCGGTGACGACGAGAACATCTGGCCGGAGCTCGAGGACCTGTGGAAGGTAGCGGTCTACCTCCTCGATCACGCTAGCCTTACGCGCGACGTCTCCGTCCTCCCCGGCACTATCTGTGGGCTTGATGTGGACATAGAAGAAGTCATACTCGGACCAATGCTCGCGCAATAGCGCAAACTCTTCTTCGGTACTATGCGGATGCCCTAACACCTTCATGCCAACAATTCTCGCCAAGCCCTTGTACATGGGATAGACCGCGATGGCCCCAGGACTCAGTTTGTAGAGATCCGTGAATGTGGGCACTGAGGGATGTCCCGCGAACCCACGCAGCAGGATCATATTGGCAGGATGCTGGTCCTTGAGGGCTGCGCGAGCTTGAGCAACAAACTCGTTGACGAGTAGCGCACTCCGCTCAGCCTCCGCAGATAGCGCCTCTACGGCCAGCGGCACAACACCCGTGTGCTGAGGATCAGAATCCGAGAGATGCGCGTCCAGACCCTCACCCTGGAAGATGACGACGCCTCGATACTGCTCTTCCGTCAAGATGTGGAGAGTGACGCCAGGTAGCTTGACCTGCTCGCGAAGGCGAGCACAAAGTTTCTCGTTGAGTTCGGTGGGAATGCGTCCCGCACGCCGATCGGTGACGCGACCCTGGTCATCCACTGTGCAGAAGTTCATGCGGGCGGCAAGGTCATTCGGTCCTAGGTCAAAGCCCACGCCAAGTGCCGACAAGGCGCCACGTCCGATGTTGTGGCGGAGCGCATCGTAACCGAAAAGAGCCAGGTGTGCCGGACCGCTGCCCGGCGTTAGGCCAGCAGCGAGAGGTGTGCTCAGTCCAAGCTCAGATCGAGCCGCCAGCGCATCGAGGTTGGGAGTAGATGCCCGCTCGAGCGGCGTCGTCCCGTCAGGCGGACCGGGTAGATCACCCAGACCGTCGAGCACCAAAAACACAATCTTCTTATCATTCTTCACCGAGAGCTCTCGGCGCACATCATCTGGGAGCACGTGCAGACACTTTCGTGAACTACGTGGTAATCGCTGGGCAACTACCCTCTACATCACCGGCCTCGATTGTAGTCCATTCTCCTCCGTTCCTGCATGAGCTGCGCGAGCTGTTCCCGAAGAAGAGTCCGCTCAACATGATCCTCGGTGACCTCGAGCAACCGCTGTAGCTTGGGTATCTCTCGCTGAATCATCTCGCGGCGCAGCTGTTGCTCAGCGTGCTGAATTCCGGCGAGCACGGTAGGATCATCTGCAGCAGCGAGCTCGCTCGTCTCACGTAGCAACGCCTCCGCATAGGCTGGTGTCAGAAGGTCATGTTCTCGCGGGAGAAGTGCGAGCAGGTCTTCCGTTGTCTTCTGATTCCGCTGCGTAAGGGTGAACTGCCAAAATGCTCGGAGACGGCTGTCTGATGGCTCTAATGATGAAAGCAGCGGGGTAACCCGGGGCAGAAGGCGCGGATGCCTCCACAACATCGAGAGAATGTAGCGAAATCGCGTCTGATCAGCAGTCACCAGCAGCTCTCCACCAGTACCGGCCGCTCCTGCCTCAGCCCTGTTGCTGGCGTTCGCCGAGCGACGCGCGCGCTCGACAGCCCCCAATACTGAAGCTTCTGGCAAGCTGAGCCGGTGCGCTGCAACATCGACCCAGTGGCCACGTTCGAGAGGATCGTCGAGCGACGCAACCAAAGGAATGAACTCCTCCGTCACCTGACGTAGCCGCTCGGTCTCATCAGCAACCTGAAGCACGGTATCGAGGCAAAACTCGAATGCTGGTTTCGCGGCGGCGATCACTCTCCTCCACTCTTCAGGATCGCGACGCAACAGTTCATCGGGATCCAAGCCATCTGGCAGAGCTACTACAGAGATGCGCGCGGACCGGCTCTCCGTCCTCTGCGCGTCTTCACGGTGAGATCGCATGCGGCGTTGCACCGCGTGCAGCCTCTGAATAGTCTGACGGATCGCGTTTTGACCCGCGGGATCGGGGTCGAGAGCGACAACAATCCGCCGTGCACTGCGCTGGAGTAGCCGCAACTGATCCTCCGTGAGTGCCGTGCCGAGGCTCGCCACCACGTTGTGATAGCCAGCCTGGTGTGCTGCCAGGGCATCGAAATAGCCCTCGACGACAACGATCTCTCCCGCTTGGCGTGCCGGCTGCAGGGCACGATCGAACAGGAACAACACCTTGCCCTTAGAGAACACCTCGGCCTCAGAACTATTCAGATACTTCGGCTGCCCCCCTCCAAGCTCCCGAGCCCCAAAGCCACACAGATGCCCGCGCGCATCACGGATGGGAAGAGTAATCCGGTAGCGAAAGCGGTCGAAGATCCGCCCGCCCTCAGAGCTACGCGACACCAGACCAGCACGAAGCAAAATTTCGTCTGAGATGCCACGAGCGTGAAGGTGATGCAGCAACGCATCCCACTGGTCAGGGGCGAATCCGATTCCGAAGCTATCAATCGTTGCATCCGTGATACCCCGGGAGTACAGGTGTGAGCGTGCCTCCGCCCCTTCTCCGGAGCGCAGCATCGCCTGGAAGAACAGCGACGCTGCCTCATTCACAGCAAAGATTTCATCTGTGGGGTTGCTCTCCGTGCCTCGTGATTCGAAGTGCACTTCCAAGCCAGCACGCCGTGCCAGCCTTTCCACGGCCTCTCGGAAATCCAGGTGTTCAATCTCCTGAAGGAAAGCGATGACATCGCCCCCTTTACCACAGCCAAAGCAGCGAAACGTGCCCCGTTCAGGGCTTACGTAGAACGACGGCGTTTTCTCCGTATGAAAAGGACAGAGGCCACGCAGTGAGGAGCCGGCTCGTGTGAGCCGGACATATTCACCGACCACTGAGTCAATAGGAACGCTCTGCTTCAGGTCCTGCAGGTCAACCACGAGCGCCACCGCATCCTTCAAATAAGTAGTGTAGCCCGGAGGCTATCTGATCTTCACCGGCTAGAGAGGAAGTACGAGCACTCCCGCTATGCTCTAAAGAGAGGTGTAACAAGAAAGTGGGTGATTTGTGGCCCGCTCGTTCCTCGGATGGATTCGCGCAAGGCTTCGAGACTTCCGCACGCACGTTGTGGCGCTTGCGGCTTGCGTGCTCAGTGGGATCATTCTCTTTGGTGCGGGATTTGGCGTCGGACTTACCTATGCACAGGCCAACGGACTCGTAACCCCACCAACAGCAAAGGGGGTGGCCCCTTTGTTCTGGCAAGCCTGGCAAACAGTAGAGCAACATTATGTCGATGTCCACGCATTGGTCCCGGTAAAGCTGGTCTACGGTGCGATCTCAGGGATGGTCAATGCCTTGGGCGACACCGGCCACAGCCGCTTTCTCACCCCCGCAGAAGTCCAGCAGGAGCAGTCGATGCTGTCGGGACGCTTCGTGGGCATCGGTATCCGGGTCACGGTGCAAAATGGAAGACCGGTGATCGTGGCTCCAATACCAGGCTCGCCCGCGCAGAAGGCCGGGTTGAAGGCTGGAGATATCATTATCGCAGTCGACGGCAAAGATACGCTTCACCAGGACTTCACCACCGTCGGCTCAGAAATCCGGGGACCTCAGGGCTCGAAAGTTCAGCTCAAGATCGAGCGGCCGAGCGAAGGTCGCACGTTCAACGTCACGGTCGCTCGCGAACCCATCACCGTCCCTGCCGTCGCAGAGCACATCATCAAGGCCGGCAACATCTCGGTGATGCAGATCCACGTGAGTGACTTCAGTGCGAACGCTAACCAAGAACTCCGCGCTACTCTTCTGGATGCAGAACGTCAGCACCTCAATGGGGTCATCCTTGACCTTCGCGACGATCCGGGGGGACTGCTGAACGAAGCAGTAGCAGTCTCAAGTGAGTTTCTCACAAAGGGAGTGGTGCTCATCGAGCAGCGTCGCAACAATAGCCGCACTGTGGACACTGTAACCCCGGGAGGTATCGCCCCTCACATTCCGCTTGTCGTCCTCGTAAATAACAGCACCGCTAGTGCTGCAGAGATCACTGCTGGAGCGCTCAAAGACAATCATCGTGCCCCTCTCGTCGGTGTGACCACGTTCGGAACGGGAACAGTGCTCAATAGCTTCAAGCTGAGCGATGGCTCCGAGCTGCTGCTTGGTACAGAAGAGTGGCTCACGCCCAACGGAACATTGCTGTGGCACCACGGCGTCACTCCGACGTACGAAGTCCAGCTACCTTCAGGGGTCGTTCCTCTCTTCCCCAGCGAAGAGGCGACGCTGACAAACGCACAGATCCTCGCTACTAAAGATCTACAGCTACAAAAGGCAATCAGTCTCTTCGAGCAGGGAAAGGCCGGAACCTGAGGGCAGCGACCCATCCTTGTACGTTGTCCTCAACACAGAGACTACTCTGTACCTTCTTCGAACAGAGCCTGTACAAAGGCCTCGGCATCGAAAGCCTGCAAGTCGTCTACCTGCTCCCCGGTGCCTATGAACTTTATCGGGGCCTCCAGCTCACGGTAGACAGCGAAGAGTGCCCCTCCCTTTGCTGTGCCGTCAAGCTTTGTGACGACGATCCCGGTGATCTCGATCGTGTCGGCAAACTTCTTTGCCTGCTGAATGGCATTCTGCCCAGTCACCGCGTCGAGCACGAGCAGTGTTTCGTGAGGCGCCGAAGAATCATAACGCTTCACGATCCGCTCGATCTTGCGCAGCTCTTCCATGAGGTTGTGCTTGGTGTGAAGACGCCCGGCAGTGTCGATGATGCAGTAGCTGCTCCCCAATGACTGCGCTCGCTGCATCGCATCGAAGACCACAGCCCCAGGGTCTCCACCAGGCTGATGAGCAACGACGGGCACTTTGAGCCGCTCTCCCCACACCTTGAGCTGGTCAATCGCTCCTGCCCTGAATGTATCACCGGCCGCAAGCACGACCCGCTCGCCTTGGAGTTGCAGCAGGTGCGCTAGCTTCGCGATAAAGGTCGTCTTGCCCACCCCATTCACGCCAGCGACCAGTACCGTCGTGAGGCCACCCACCTTGGCGAGCGGCTGCCGTGACGGGCCGAGCAAGCGCACGAGTTCATCGCGCAGTAGCATTCGCACTTGGGCCGTCCTCATGATCCGGTCCTCCTGGGTGCGGCGCCTCAGATCGTCGAGAACCTCTCCGGCGGCGTCCGCAAGGTCCGCATCGATGAGCATCTCTTCGAGCGCGTCCCAAAACTCTGGAGTAATGGCTTCGCCGCGCCCAAATAAGGTGCTGACGCGATCGAAAAAGCCAGACCGTGTCTTCTCCAGTGGACGGCGAAAAGGGTTGATCCGACCAAGGAATCCTGGCACTCGGTATCTTGCTCTCCCTGTAACGCGACCGACAGCCAGTATACCGACCGGATATGACCCTACAGGGGCATAAAAAACCGGGGTAGCCGAATCTGTGGCGGCTGCCCCGACTCTCACGTTGCTGCTAAGTGACTCCCACTACCAATAGATGAACGATACGCCCCATCCAGTGTGAACCCACCGATAACTGACCCGCCCAAACCACGGGAAGTTCATCTCGCTCACCTGAAACCAGCCATTATTCCCAACGGCTGTCACGTAAGCCACGTGTCCGTAGTACCAGCTTGCGCCGTCAACGCCTCGCTGGAACACGACAACCGCACCACGAACAGGGTAGTAACCTGTACGAAATCCGCCCCATCGCGCCTCATATATCCAATGCCACGCATTGCCCCACACGGTCCCGATCAAGTCAGGACGCATATCAGCAGCCCACCAGGTGCACTGACCCCACTCGAAGGGATTCCAAGCTGCTTCGACCGACGACAAGGGGGCCAATGAGGTCACCAATGTCGCCGCGAGGGCAATAGCAACAAGGACTCTTCGCACGCTTCTCTTTTCCTCTCACTCTTACCCCTGTACTGGCTCATCGCCGGAAAATACCGAAAGCGATGTACCGACTGTAGCGCCGGTCACCCGAATCACTACCGAACCCTAGCCTGAATTTCCTAGGAGGCACCTACCGTCAGGTGCCATCAGTGCCCGTGATCACTCGTTGATCCGGGTGCTCAAGGGGAATCGAGTCTAGCGTCGAGCAGTCTCTATCGAAGTACTGTCGGGATCGTTCGGACGCGCCACAACTGCCCGCACGAGAACCGGCCGGCCGCGAATAGTGCGGCACTGGTAGAGGTCCGCGTCGTGCCTCTGGGCGAGAGTCGCTAGCTTCCTAATGTCTTCGCCAGACTGGATGAAGACGAACATTGTTGGGCCACTGCCTGACAGATGTGGCTGAAAGCCGTGCTGTAAGAGCAGCTCTCGAAGGCGTCCAAGCGGCGCGCAGCACCGAAGAGCGGGGCCGAGCAGACTGTTCCTTAAGAGATGTTGGGGAATAGGAACCGAGCGGCGCAGCAGCGAAGCCACAGTTTTGGTGGTGTTGCCAGAGTCCCACTCTTCGGGGCGCAGATTGGCAAACACCTCGGCTGTGCTGAGCTCGACGCGTGGCCTCAACAGCGCGACACATTGTGACGCAGGACTCGGCAAGGCAGAAACAAGCTCGCCACGTCCTTCAACGAGCGCTGTCGCTGATCCCAAGAAAAAGGGGACATCAGATCCCAAGTGAGGCGCAAGTCGATGTACGTTGAACGGTTTGCGCCATAGTCGCTTCAGCAACAACAGTGCAGCCGCAGCGTCGGCACTCCCGCCACCCAAGCCCGCAGCCGCTGGGATCCGCTTCTCGAGCACAAACGATCCGCCCAGGTCCTCTCCGACGGTGTCCTGAGCCAGAAGGCCAGCACGCAGAACGAGGTTGTTCGGAAAAGGGACAGAGGTCAATATCAGGCGCTCGTGTGATGTCACGGTCAGCCGGTCGGCGAGAGAGACGGCCTGAAACACCGACACAAGCTCATGGAAACCATCCGGTCTCCGGCCGATTACCTCAAGAGACAGATTGAGCTTCGCATGGGCAATGGCAACAAAGCTTGTACTCAGCGCACGCGCTCCCCAGGGCGTGAACCGGGCACTGGAACAGAACCGATGACGCGGCGCACGACATCTCGGGCTGTAATATTGCGGATCCGTGCCGAAGGGTTGATGATGAGCCGGTGTGTCAGAATCGGCTCAGCTACCGCCTTGACGTCGTCCGGAATGACAAAATCTCTCCCTTGTATGGCTGCCTTCGCCTGGCTCGCCCGAAACAGCGCAAGGGAGCCACGTGGGCTCGCTCCTAGATACACATCGTCGTTGTTGCGAGTTGCAGTAGAGAGGTCGACCACGTACTGCTTGACAAGCTGATCAACGTACACAGACTTCACCGCCTCCTGAAGCCCGCGGAGCTGGTCGGCGGCAACGACGGGCTCAAGGCTTGCCAGAGGATGTTGGAGTTGCTGACGCTCGAGCACGGCAACCTCGTCTTTCGGAGAGGGGTAGCCGAGATGGATCGACATGAAAAAGCGGTCGAGCTGAGCCTCAGGTAGAGGAAACGTTCCCTCGTACTCAATCGGATTCTGTGTCGCTAACACGAGGAATGGATCGGGCAAAGTGTATGTGTGCCCTTCGACAGTGATTTGCCCCTCCTCCATCGCCTCGAGCAGTGCTGATTGCGTCTTCGGTGTTGCGCGGTTGATCTCATCTGCCAGAACGACCTGGCCGAAGATCGGACCATGACGAAACTCGAATTCTTGCGTACGCTGGTTGTAAATCGACACACCGGTGATGTCACTCGGCAGCAGATCGGGGGTGAACTGGATCCGGCGAAAGCTGCAGCCAAGCGACCGCGCAAACGCCTTGGCAAGCATCGTCTTGCCGACACCAGGAACGTCCTCGATCAGGGTATGTCCACGGCAGAGCAGCGCGATGAGCGTAAGCTCTACTGCTTCGTGCTTGCCAATAATGACCTTTTCAACGTTCGTGATGAGCTGTTCACTGAGCCTACGAATATCAGCCATGTCTGCTCCTGGGGGCTATCTACGAGTTTAGTATTGAGTACCAGTATACTTAGCCTCCAGCTATACATTACGCATTCCGGCCATAGAGCGCAAAAGTCTCAGCTCCTGCATCACGCGTTCTTCGATGGTACGCATCTCCTGTTGCTCGAGCGGCTCGTGGTGGTCATATCCCAGCAGATGCAACACACCATGAACGGTTAGATATGCCAGCTCCCGCTCTGCACTGTGACCATATTCTTTAGCTTGAGCCAGAGCCCGAGCGTTACATAGAACGATATCTCCAAGGAACTCCCGTAATCTGCGCGGCTGGGGCAGGATCATTCCCTCACGCGCCGCGAAGGACAGTACATCGGTTACGCTATCGACTCCTCGATACGTCCGATTGAGCCGCTGGATCTCCGGTGCATCGACGATGGCGACGCTGACCGATGTGGGATGCTCCGGACCGAAGCGCTCAAGCGCGAGACGTACCGCCTTGCGGATAATTCTTGCTCGGGCGGCAGAGAAATCATCAGGAGCTACGAGCTCCACACGCACCGGGGAGACGATTTTCGCAGCCACTACTGGCCATCACGAAGCAGTGCCGTCACCACCTCAGCCACCAGCCGGCCATCTGCGGCTCCCTGTAAGCGCGGCAAGAGCACTGGCATGACTTTGCGCATGTCGCCGGGTCCCACCGCACCCACCTCCGCAATGACTGTCCGTGCGGCATCTTCAATAGATCGCCTGCTGAGTTGCGGGGGAAGGTAGGAACCGAGGAGGGCGAGTTCTGCTTCCTCTTTCACGACGAGGTCATTTCGACCCGCTTTACTGAACTGTTCGATCGATTCTTGTCGTTGGTGTACCAGGCGCCGAATGACATCCACTACTTCCGTATCAGAGAGCGGGTGCTGAACCTCGATTTCCTTGTTCTTGATCTGAGCTCGAAGGAAGCGGATCGACTCCAGGCGTTGCGTTTCCCGGGCGCGCATCGCCTGCTTCATGTCTTCAACAAGCCGCTGAGTAAGTGTCACTATCGGCCTCCTCTTCTCGCAGAGCACCACCGTGTTCGCTGCAATTGTACGGCAGGGTGTTGTTGCGCGGTCCAGCCACCGAAGCGTTCATAGGTTTCGCAGAACAGGGTGCGAGAAGTCTAGCCATATGACTAGGTTGAAACTATACCACCAGCGGAAGTGTGCCGTCGGTGTGTGCGCTAGTGTCAAGTTACCGCAGCGTAAGAAGTCTCTGGAAAGGACAGCATCGTGACTGACAGTAACATCACCTTCGCCCAGCTCTCAGAATCTGCTGCCAGTGCCGTAGCAAGCATTGCTGAGTCCGTGGTCCGGGTAGAAGCACGGACACGCCAGAATGCCAGCGGCGTCGTGTGGGCCGACGGCGGACTCATCGTGACTGCTCATCACGTGGTAGAACGTGACGATGATATCAACGTGGGTCTGGCAAACGGCGACAGAGTCGCCGCTACTCTTGTTGGTCGGGACCCCGACCACGATATTGCCGTGCTGAGAGCCCAATCCGGGTCCGTCAATCCAGTCGTCAAATACGCTTCATTACGAGTGGGTGAGCTAGCGATCGCCGTCGCACGCCCTGGAGGATCCGGGGTAGAAGCGAGCCTTGGCATCATCAGCGGATTCGGCACGGGCCGTCATAGCCGCGGACCCAACGTCCAGAGCCTCGTTCGCGGTGACCTCACAATGTATCCGGGCTTTTCCGGTGGTGCACTGTTGGCCGGCAGCGGTGTCGCTGGAATCCTCAGCTCCCATCTCGGCGATGGCGGCATTGCCGTGACAACTGCCACCATTGATCGGATTGTCCAGACTCTGGCGCAACACGGTCATATTCGCAAGGCTTACCTTGGCTTCCGCTCGCAGCCCGTAGCCTTGCCCGCACCAGTGCAGAGTCGGTTGGGGCGGGAACAGCGCAGTGGGCTCATCGTCCTCGGCGTTGAAGCCGGTACGCCAGCGGAGAAGGCCGGAATGCTTGTAGGTGATATCGTCGTGTCATTCTCTGCTTCACCCACTGCAACTCCGGATGACCTTCAAGCACTACTGCTGGCCGGCACCATTGGAGTGGAAACGTCAATGGTTCTAGTTCGAGGTGGTGAGACGTATACAATCTCGATTACTCCTGCCGAGCGCGCCGAGTAGCTGCACCAAGGAAGAGCCGAGACATTATGGAAGGCTGGGCCGGACCGCCCGCCCCTGGCAGCAATCAAGACCCAGCCTTGGCGCACCCAGTGCAGGTCGTTGTTGGTGCTCATGATCGCTTGTCGCTGCGCGGCGCGCTCAGCCTCCTCTCCGGAAGCGATCATTGGCAGCTGCGGGCTGCGTGTGAATCGGTCGATGCCACGATCGAGATTCTCCAGCGGCTGACTCCCGACATCCTGCTTTTCGGTGGATATCCATCACTGCGCGCCCTCGCATCGATACGAGGAAGCTCGAAGGCACCGCTGATTCTCCTTGTTGGAGATCTCGAGTGGAGTACAGCACGTGAGCTACTCCGTGGCGGCGTGAGGGCGCTGGTCTCCTCCTCAGTTGACAGTGAGGCACTGTGGTCCATTGCCCGCCTCGTCCTGGGAGGCCACACCATCGTGAGCGCGTCCCTGCGAGAGGCATTGTTAGGGCAGAGCAGCTTCCACCGCAGAGAGCTTGGCGATGAAGAGCTTACCGCCCGCGAGCGACAGGTACTCGAGCTTGTCGCACAGGGCGAATCTAACAAGACGGTCGCCTTTCATCTGGGTATCACGGAGCACACAGTCAAATTCCACGTCAGTGAGATCCTGGCAAAGCTTGGAGCAGCGTCGCGCACGGAAGCCGTATCCCTGGCCATTCAGCGCGGACTGGTCGCCCTCTGAGCATGGTCATGTCAAGCTGTCAAGCGCTCGAACGCTGAAAACCCCTCGGCCGGTCCTACTCCAGCAAGGCGCAGAAGCTCTGGGTCGCTGACCTGCCCGGCGATGCGAAGAACGTCTTCCTGAGTTACAGCATCTATCTCGCGCAGCAGCACTTCTAGATCCAAGATTCTGCCGTCCATGAGGAGTTGCCCTCCCAGCCACTGGGAGAGCCCCATCGTGTCCTCCATGCCCAGTACGGTCCGCCCTTTGAGAAACAGCTGCGCCCTTTGCAGTTCATCGATGGGAACAGGCTCTTTCATCAAGAGCACCATTTCCCGTCGTATTGCCTCAAAGCACTCTTCCACTTTTTCCGGCTTTGTAGCGACCG
This sequence comes from Chloroflexota bacterium, assembly GCA_023381895.1. The sequence goes on along the minus strand of JAMCTA010000029.1, from coordinate 63,867 downwards.
CGATGACAGCCACTCCGCAATCGGTGAAGTAGTCGACGAATGTCTGGATGTCATAGGCGAGGGACAGCCGCTCACGGATTTCCAAAAAGAGGCGCGAAGCCATGCTTCCTCCAAGAACTAGGCTGTAGAGGTCGAGCACTCGGCGGCTTGGATGGCGACGCGGAAGCCCGCCGAGCCCTAGGCAGAGGTGGACCTGCTCGATATCCTTCTCCCGGTAGCCAGACCGCTTCGAAGACCGCTGCGGCACCGGGGCAGGACCATCAGGAGGCTCAGCCGGTCGCCAGTCAGCAAACAGCTTCGTGGCTTCCTCGAGCGCGTGACCATGGTCGATACAGCCCACAATACTCAGCACAGCTCTGTTCGGGCGGTAGTATCGCTCGAAGTAGGCTCGCAGACTTGACCGTTTCATCCGCTTCACAGTCTCCAATGTGCCGGCGATCTCCCATCCGAGCGGATGATCAGGCCAGATGAGCTCGTCCAGAAGGCCATTCACGAGCTCTTGCGGCGTATCTTCGATCATCGAGAGTTCTTCGGCTATGACACGCCGCTCCTTCTTCACTTCTTCTTTGAGAAGCAAAGGGTTACGCACAACATCTGCAAGGAGATCAAGTGACATCGCGAACTGTTCGAACGGCACCTTCACCCAGTAGGACGTCATCTCCTTGTCTGTTCCGGCATTGAGGACACCACCCACGCCCTCGATAGCAACGGCGATGTCTCGCGGCGTGGGCCGGCGTGATGTCCCTTTGAACAACATATGCTCAACGAAGTGGGAGATCCCTGCAACCTCATGGGTTTCATGCCGCGAGCCAACCCGGAAGGTGAGAGTCGACGACACGCTCAGGCTATGCGGCATCGCGTAGGTCACCACTTTGAGCCCGTTGTCGAGTACGGATAGGTGGTAGTCCAGTGGGGGCAGAGGACGCATCGCGACATTTCCTCTTCACAGTACCGATTACGACACGACAATGGCACTAGGTAAATCAATGTGATCCGATCCTTGGGGGTCAGCAAGCAAGAGTCGCTTGCCAGTGTTCGGGTCGTACACTCCGACCTCTACGCGGTACGTTCCGGGCGCAAGGGTTCTTGGAATAGGAATGGCATGCGTGTCGACGACTACCTCGCCCGTGAGCCAGCCCCTCGTCGGCCGGGTGTCGCTTACGGGCATACTGTCGTTTTGAGCAACGATTTGTCCGGATGGATCAAGGAGATGGACAAACACTTTGTAATCCACTGACATCTCGGACTCATCTTGCCACACGAGCGTCACTGTGAGTGTCGACCCTGGAGATACGTGCGGAGAAGCAATATCCACCCCTCGCAGGGACAGTAGCCCCCCGAAATTGTCAGAAGCAGGAATCTGCACGTGCGGCAACTGATAGACGTGGGGACGATCACGTGCCGCCACCGTACCCAACACGAGCCGGTGCATCCCCGAGCCCACGATGAGTTGAAGATTCAAAGGTTCGGTAGGAAGGCGGGGCGGCATGACAAGCCGCCGCGGATCTGCCGTCACGACTCCTTGTGGTAACTGATCCAGCGGCAGCGCACCGTAGCCGATCGCACCCGCGCTCTCTGCTACTACCGTGCCACGGGGGTCGACTGCTTCAAGTGTGACCGGTGCTGCCGCCACGGCAGCTGTTCGAAGCCATTGGAGTGTGACTTCGAGCGCATCGCCCGGCCCTACCACGGAGGGAGAAATGCCGTCCGTGCTGACCCAGAGCCCTGGCTCGACCAGAGTTCCCCTCTGTAAGCTGGTAGCGCTACCAGCAGACATACTTCCGACTCTGAACGTCGCGATAGTGTCTCCCGCTCCTAGTGACTTCAGCACCGCAGCTGGTTGATGCAGAGGATCGAGCACCGAAGCGAGCGCCTCCGCTCTCAGCATAATCGGCGGGACATCGCCAGGAATCTGGATGTCATAGCGGCTCAGAAATAGATCGCCCGTGTGCCAGCCATTCCGCATCATCCCCTGGTCGTCGCCCTGCGCCCAGGTATGTTCGTGTTGGTCGACGAGATGGATAGAAACACCGTAGTTCACAACCCCTGGCTTCAGCACCCGCCAAAGCAGCATGACCTTCACGTGGTCGCCAGGCAGGACAGTAGAACTCGTCTCAACTCGTGTTCCTACTAACTGGAGGGCGGAGCCAAACTGTGCGGACTGAGCCACCGGATGAAACCGTGAGATAAGGTGGGCCAGGTCTTGGGCGCTCGCCGTGTACACGAAGAAGCCCGGGTGCCCAGGGTCTGCTACACCACGGGCGACGAGTCGCGCCTCTGGCAAATAAGACGGTAGGGGCGGCACCTGCTGAAAGTGTGAATACACCCACAGCGCTGGCTGCCCTAGTTGGGGAAGGGGCACGACAGTGCTGTACTCTCGCAGCCAGTGAGCACTATCGTCGACGGGGCGGAAGAACTGGAAGGGCGCCATCGCATCGAGCTGGATAAACGTGTCCTTGACCGGAATGCCGGTAATCTGACTTGCCGCAGTCGACGCATCCTTGATGTCCGTGTCGTAGGCAATGTAAGTGCCAGGCTGCTGGACGTAACTCTTGAAGTAGAGGTCATAGGTGCGCACACCTTCGTGCACGAGCATCAGAGCACCAAGAACACCAGCACACCAAGGCGACCACAGGCTCAGCGGTCGTCCCCGCAGCCAGTGAGAAATCACGACGACGTATCCTTCAAAGCCCCAAGCCAGCACCAGGCAGATAGCCGGCATAAGAGCTGTCAGGCGAAGATAGTTCGGACTCTCTTGAGTAAACGAGCTTCCCAGGAGAAGAGCGGAACACCATCCCGTGATCCAGAGAGCCGGCCAGCTCGCTCCGGCACCAATCACTCGTGAGGCTTGTCGCTCTAGAGCACCGCCCTTCCTGGCAAAGATCGCCCGCAATCCAGCCAAGACGCCGTACAGACAGAGCAGCACCCCTGGCGTAAACAACAGCAACTGTGGTCCATCGAGCATTGGCATGCCACTGATGTTGTGCAGCCAGTTGTGATCGCCAGCCACCCAGAACATGCCGAGAGTGCGATGCAAGCTCTGGAAGAACGTGATTGGCTTCCCGATGATGGATGGGTGGGGATTGAAGACCATAACCTGGTCTGTACGTCCAATGAAGGTTTCAGGGTGGCGCAAAAAGTAGAGAGCCTCAGGCAGTACGACCACCACGGCACTGGCATACATCAATCCGGCGTCCTGCCAGAGCCTCCTGGAGCTCGGACTCTTCCAGCGACGCCAAGAAATGAACCCGAGGCCAATGAGGAGGATCCCGGGCAACAGTCGCGCCGATATGTAGGTGTACTGGGCAAGCCCAAGAACAGCACCTGTCACGATGGGCAGCCACCATTTCGGGCGCGTGATCTGCAAGGTAAGGAGCCAGAACGTGGCGACATAGAAGTCTGGCACCATGATCGCCCGCAGACCGACCCTGCTCAATACGACGTGCCAGAAGGCTGTTGCGAGGAATCCTGCCGCGATCAGACCAGCCCGTCTGCCGAACCACTGAGATCCCAAGAGATAGGTGAGGAATACGCCCACCACGCCACACACGGCCGCCGCCAGACGCATCGTAGCGGGCGACACTCCAAACACAGCGCCAAGCGCCGCTTGGAGGTACATGAACAACGCTTCACGACCGTTGTTGGATGGGAGGAAGACGGGGCGCCAGCCGGCGATAATGCGCTCCACATCTAAGGCATTGACAGCCTCATCGTGATTGAAGCCTGGCGGCCATGTATTCAGCTGCCACGTCCGGAGGAATGTAGCTGCTGCGAGAATGATCAGCAGCGCAGCACCTGTCTTCAGTCGAGTATGCGAGCTCGTTGCGGTTCGAGTCGGAGCCGGCTGGCTAGGAGCCTGTCGTACTGAATCGCCAGTCGGAACCGCAACCATTGAGCATTTCTCCTTAAATCCGCCAGGGCAACACCTGCGTGCTCCAGTGATCGCTGAGTCGACTCTCATTCTCCTCAGGAGAACATCGACGGCCCTCCAGGGTACGCACTACCTCGCAGTCCTGGTGCCATACTATACGCGTGGCCAGACGCTCTGGTCGCTCCCAGCCTGCGGCGGAAGGCAAGTAATAGGGAGAGATGACCATGCAAGTTCACCTCGCGTACGGACAGCAAGGTCTGGACGTAGAGCTTCCCCAACCGTACACCACAGTCATCGAGCCCCTATTTGAGCCTGGCCTTCCAGATGAGGCGGCAGCCATCGACGATGCTTGTGAAAGACCGTCAGGAACTCCTCCGCTAGCGGAGATCGTGGCGCCCGAAGACCGTGTCGTCATCGTGGTGCCTGACGTCACTCGGGCGATGCCCAGCAATCGCATCTTGCCTGTGCTGCTCCGCCACCTCAGCCATGTCTCAGACACTCACATCACGATTCTCGTTGCGACAGGAACACATCGGTCGAACACCGAAGTCGAGCTGGCTATCTTGCTGGGAGAAGATATCGTCCGGCGACTGCAAGTGATCAATCACCTAGGCTATGAAGCAAACGCACTCATCCCTGTCGGCTCCACGAAGTCGGGTATCCCTGTTGCACTGAATCGTCACTACGTCGCGGCGACAAAGCGCATCGTCTGCGGCTTTATCGAGCCGCACTTCTTCGCTGGCTTCTCAGGCGGCCCCAAGATGGTCTGTCCGGGCGTCGCCGCTGCCGAGACCATTTTTCAGCTTCACAGTGCATCGCTCATTGCGCATCCAAATGCTACCTGGGGTGTCATCGATGACAACCCCATCCAACAGGAGATCCGCGATGCGGCGGCATTAGTGCCCCCGGATTTCTGTCTCAGTGTGACGCTCAATCGTCATCGCGACATCACACGGGTGTTTGCCGGAGATACTCTCACGACCCAGGCAGCAGGCATAGCTCACGTGCGCAGGCACGCGATGCGTCCGGTCCTCCAGCAGTTCGACATCGTACTTAGTACCAATAGTGGCTTTCCATTGGACCTCAACCTGTATCAGACAGTGAAAGGCATGTCTGCAGCTGCTCGAATTGTGCGTCCAGGAGGCACCATCATCATGGCCGCCGAGTGCCGCGACGGTGTTCCCAGCGACAGTGCTTTCGAGCGTCTGCTGCACTCCGGTACCTCTCCAGATCAGCTCTTACGTCTGATCACGACGCCCGGATTCTTTGAGCCTGAGCAATGGCAGGTGCAGATACACGCTCAAATCCTCCAGCGAGCTCGAGTGCTGCTGCTGAGTGAGGGACTTACCGATGGTGAGATTCGGGCCGCACATTTAGATCCCTGCCACTCTATAGAGGCTGCGACGACCGCACTCCTCGACCAGAGTGGTTCACGTGCCCGGATAGCTGTTTTGCCAGAAGGCCCACAGACAATTGCCTATCTCCAGGAAAGCTGACCGCGTCAGACTCCATTTCTGACAAGTTTTGCCTATGTCGAGCTCCGTACGAAAGGCTGGATACCGTAGTTATCTAAGATTGGGCTTTCGTGGTAGGGATGCTACTCTCGAAGGGTTCATACCGCTTCCAGCATTCGTCTGCTGCACTGGTCGTTATACTGAGCAGTCGTTTCACAAGTGCTGCGAAGTGGCCGAGAGAGGTTCTCTTTACCGGTTTCCTCCCCGCGAGCGCCTGGCAAAGGAGATGACGACGTGGCCCAGCAATCGTTGCACGATGCATTCTTCAGCTTGCCCGCCGGCACTTGGGAAGACGTGTTTCCAGCAGTCGCCGGCGACCTCTCGTCGCTCCAAGACCAGCTCAGTGAGCTCTTGGCAGGCGACGCGCGCGCACGAGAGAGTTCTCCGTCGCTCTTTGCTCTCCAGCTCGCTTTACTCTCTCGGTTGATCTTCGATACCTTGGCTCCTGAAGAGCGAGACGTGCGGGAGGTCATCTCCACGCTCCGCACCGCACTGGCAGCCTGTCTCGATCTCTGCCCCGAGACACTACGGTCGCAAACCACGGTCGCAGAACTCATCGCGCAGATGCGCTCAGCGATAGACTCCTTCGAGAGCGACCTCGTCACCTTGCAGAGCGAAGAGGTAGAGGACTCAGACACCAGCGAGAAGCCGTGAGGTCTGGCGCTGTCGGAACGCCAGACCTCACGGTATACTCAGGCGCCTCGGGGTGTAGCTCAGCATGGCAGAGCGCCTGCTTTGGGAGCAGGAAGTCCGCAGTTCAAATCTGCGCACCCCGACCAGTGATTAGAAAAGAGTTGTCTCCAGGTACTGCTTCGCCACGAGTAGCCCTTCGCGCATGCGCTCGATATCCTGCGTAAAACCCCAGACCTGGTCTTCGTGTTCGATGTTCATAGGCCCGGCGTAGCCTATCTCAGCCAAGATGTCCGCGTACTTGTGCCAGTTCACGACGCCAAAGCCCGGAAGCCGGTAGCGCCACCACATACCGCTCGCAGGTCCCCCAGACTCAACGAACGGACCGAAGATCCCGTGACGGTTGAGACGATCCGGAAAGAGCTCCGTGTCTTTCGCGTGGCAGTAGACAACCCGGCTTCGGTAGGTCCGGAGAGCCCAAGCCCAGTCGATGTGCAGCACTACAAGATGTGACGGGTCGAAGTTGAGTCCCAACGCGGGTGACGGTACCGCGGTGAATGCTGCATCCCACAGCTCTGGGCAGTGCATGAGGTTCCGTCCGCGATTGGGCCAGTTTTCAAACGCGAGCTTGACGCCCTTCTGTTCCGCATAAGCAGCGACCGGACCGAACCCGTCGCGGAAAAACGAAATCTGATCAGCGAATGGCTTGCCCTCTACCATTGCATGGCCGCAGCACAGCACACCGATTCCTTGCTGAGCTGCGCTGTCAATGGTCGCCTTAGCCGCCGTAATCGCATTCTCGCGGGCACTATCGTTATCTGTGATGAGCCGGATACTGCCCATCGCTGCCGCCCACACGGTCACGCCGTGCGAGCGGGCGCGAGCACTTAGGCCATCCGTGAGGCCCGCCTCGAGGTCGCCAAACCCGTGCGCCGCCATCCAAGTGAGATTATCGTCGAGCGACAAACGGGCCATCGCTCCGGTGAGACGTACACCAATCTTCACGCCAACTGGCTCCCCTTCTCTGAGCTTGCTCAGTAAGATCCGTTGCTACTACGAAGCGAGTGTAGCCTACACACTGCGTGGCAGATAGCGATCACCGTGATGCGTCGCGAGCGTGCGACCGTTGCTCCAGGATCTCAAAGACGAAGCCGAGGACGACCCCAAATACGGCGTGCCGTATGATTCCCTGCGCGACTGCTGGGAGCGTCGCGGTCTTTCCTGTGCATCCTCCCCTGATTCCTGGGTGGATACGGTCGAGGACCGGACAGAATGTCGAAAAGGAGGTGCCCTCAAGTTCGGCAGTGATGAATCCGCGCAGCCAGCCCGAACCACGCAGATTTGGCTCAGCAGCAAGGGCGTAGACAGCACCGAAGGTAAGGCCATTCAGCATATGAAGCACGAGCCCGAGAAACCAGGCAGCTCGACCACGTGCGAAAGGGGTACCCAGGAGTTCGATGTCGTCGTAATCGCTACGGAACAGACGCTTGTCCCACGGCATCACGATGATCCATGCGGCGATTCCAGCGAGGCCGGCTAGCGCCCCGTTGCACATCCTGCGCACAGGGAAAGAGGTTACCGCCATCCCTCCCATGTGTCGAGCCTCCTCGAAGCTACTCTTGTCTCTGGAGCATATTTCGTATACTGCAATGCAACTCCCGTGCCGGGGTTCGGCGAATGACGAAGTACAGCAATCAGGAGTAGGAAGAACGTGAACAAGCGGAAGAAAGTGGCCTGGCATAAGCACTTAGCCGAGGCCCGGAAGGAGCGCGAGCAGCGTGCTCTCAAGGCGGCCTCAGCCTCAGTAGCCTCGGGCAAGCGCTAGAACAACTCTAGGCCGCTGGCAGGCTTACAGAGGTGCTTGATAAGGGTGGCAGCCATGTCGGAATAGCTGAGCGATGCCTATCAGCCGGGTGACCTTGGGCCACCGAGTTCCAGTAGTTGAAGGGGAGCCCGTGCAGTCCAGTGCAGCCGTGTCAACGGCAACCTGGGCTGGGCTTTTCGCTCGTATTCAAAATACCCGCTGGATTCGGCTAATCGCTCTCTCGCTCGTTGTAATGATGGCCTTCTCTCTTCGCGTCTACAATCTTAACTGGGACCAAGGCAATCACCTCCACCCAGACGAGCGTGGCATCGTCCTCATCGCTTCTGAGATTCACTGGCCAGATCCGAACAATCCAGCGCCTTCTCCGGGCGGCGCCGGCTACAGCCCTCTAGACCCTCACTTCTTTGCTTACGGCTCGCTACCGTTCTATCTACTAGCGGCATCGGGCAATATCGCCCGCCATGTAGGAGTGGTACTTCGGTCAACTCCGCTCGCCCATACTGGATTCGACTCAGTGCTCAGGCAGGGTGACAACATCTACGGCATGACGCTTGTTGGCCGGTTCCTCTCTACCATCTTCGATACGGGTTCTGTTCTCTTATGTTTCGCTCTTGGTCGGGCTCTTTATGGGCGCTGGACGGGGATCCTCGCGGCAGCGCTCTATGCCGTTACTATGCTGGCTGTTCAGCAAGCGCACTACTTCGTCGTCGATCCGATCCTCGTCTTCTGGATACTGTTGACGCTGCTGCTGTGCGTGTGGGCCGTCCAGCGTCAGCGACGCAGCCTCCTGTTAGCAGCAGCCGTGGCGGCCGGCGCCGCGCTAGCAACCAAGGTCAGCGCAGCACCCCTCGGACTTCCCCTTATGATCGCGACGGTAGTGGTCACCGCATCTGAGCAACAGGGCAGTGGGGAGATATTCAGTCTCGTCCGGCGTCTGCGAGGAATCGCCTTCGCGCTCGTGATCGAGGGGCTCATCACCCTGCTGATCTTTCTGCTCTGCGAGCCCTTCAGCGTACTGGACTGGCGGACCTTTGTCACGGACATCCTGACCCAAGGTGCAATGGCTTCTGGCGCTCTCGATCTCCCGTACACGCGCCAGTATGCTCCGACTTTGCCCTATTTGTACTGGGCCCAAGGTCTGCTGACGTGGGAGATGACTCCGCTGCTGGCATCAGTGGGGTTCACCGGACTCGGGCGTCAGTTGTGGCGCAGCCTACGCTTCGTCAGTCATCCGGAGCAAATCCTCACGGCGTGGTGGCTGCCCTACGCACTGATCACGGGTTCCTTCTACGCAAAATTTCCCCGTTACATGCTGCCACTTGCTCCGTGCATGTGTATCGCTGGTGCCGGTCTTCTCGGATCACTCGCCTCGAATCGGCGACGCTGGCTTCAAGTGGTAGCGACAGCAGCGACTACGCTGACTCTGGCTTCTGCCTTTCTCTATTGCCTTGCTTATGAGCACATCTACGCCAGCACCAACACACGCATCAAGGCGTCTGAGTGGATCTACAACAACATCCCACCGTACACGGCCGGACATCCCACGACACTCACACACGAGGAGTGGGACGACGTGATCCCCCTCGACCTGAGCGACGTCAACCCCTTCTGGGATCCCAATCGCTATGTGATCATCAACCTTCCTCTCTACGCCCCTGATACGGCAAGTAAGCGGCGCCTCCTCATACACGACGTTCAGCGAGCCGACTACATCGTTGAAGGTTCCGAGATCGTGCGGGGGTCGATTCTGCGGAATCCCCAGCGGTATCCGATGACTGTTGCCTATTACCACGCACTGGCCGATGGGCGCCTCGGCTTTCAGAAGGTTGCCAGCTTTCGTAGCGTCCCCACACTGTTTGGATGGCGCTTCGATGACCGCGCATCGGATCTGAACTGGCAGTTCTACGATCACCCACCCGTGACCATCTACAAGAAGGTCCGTCAAGACAGCGCCGCAACACTGCGCTCGCTGCTACCGCTTCCCCTGGCTCGGAGCGGGACTGTAAGCAACAGCACGCCCTTGGCGGGTGTCTCATTCGGTCCCCTCCGTCCGAGTCAACTCGCTGGCCCCACACCGCCGCCGCTGTTCGCCAACCCTACACCGACCCCTCTAGCCTCTCAGGTACCTTCACTTTCGACAGCAGTCCCCACGTACGACGCTATGTTTCCGCCGCACGGGTTGGCAATGCAGTATGCGCCCGTTGTATGGTTCGTTCTCATCGAAGTCTTGGGGGGCATTGCCCTACCTTGGACTGTGCGCCTCCTCCGCAGCACTCCTGAGCTCGCTTGGTCAGTAGCAAAGCCAGTTGGGGTTCTCCTGTTCGGATGGGGCACGTGGATCGTGGCGAGCTTGACCCCTTTCGGCAATAGGCTGGCAACCATGGTTGGTGTCTTTGCAGTCTTGATTGCTGCTGGCATCATCTTGGGACTCCGGAGTTGGCGTCTCCCCTCTCTCCGTGGGCAGTGGCGACTCTGGCTGCTGGGCGAGGCCGTCTTCTGCACAATCTTCTTACTGTTCTTGGTAATTCGATCCCTCAATCCAGACTTATGGCAGCTCTACCGCGGTGGTGAGAAACCGATGGAGCTGGCGTACATCAATGCCATCATTCGCAGCCCGACGCTCCCCCCGTACGATCCTTGGCTCTCTGGAACTGTTATTAACTACTACTATTTTGGCTTCTACGTGTTCGCGGTGCTTTTCCGCTTCAGTCACATAGCTCCAACCACCGGGCTCAACCTCGCCATTCCGCTACTTGCCGGCACTGCTGCGCAAGTAGTGTTCGCCACCGGCTATGTATTGTGCGCCCTGTTGCTGAAGCGTCCGTGGATTGCCAGTCCGACGTGGGCTGGCCCTTCCGTAGGCCGCATCACCGCGTCCCTTGAAGGTCTTCTTCCCTCCATGCTCTCCCGCGGACTGGATCGCCGGCAGCATCCACCAGAACACGCTGATCTGTGCGCAAGAATCGACGGGAAAGCAGCAACAGCCGGTATCGTTAGCGTTGTCGCGTTTGTCTTGCTTGGGAACCTGACCAGCGTTCCGTGGCTGGCACAGCAAACAGCCCACTTAGGCGAGGTGAGCGCCGCGCGCCTGCCACCACTTATACAACCGCTGGGCAGCTTCTTCTACGGTCTCGGCATGGTCGTGAAGACTGCAGGTCAGGCCTTGCCGGTATTCGACTACTTTGACCTGACACGAGTCATTCCATACACGATCAATGAGTTCCCTTTCTTCACGTTTCTCTACGCCGACGTCCACCCCCACGCGATCGACCTACCATTCGAGGCGACTGCTCTCGCCATCGCTACAAGCTTGGTAGTTGGAGCACGGTCGCTCCGGAACATTCCCATGGGCCTCACCGAGTTTCTTCTGGGAGGTCTAATCTTCGGCGCCCTATTCCCTATCAATACCTGGGACTACCCTACCTATCTCCTCGTGTTGTTCGGCGCGTGCGCCGTGCGCTGGCTTGATCCGCGAGCGCCAGTGCGGGCGGTGCTCAATGCAGGGGTAGCCACTCTGGTCATCGCCTTGGTTGGACGCTTACTCTTCCTGCCTTTCTATGCCCACTTCGCATCATCGGACCTTGGACTGGCACTCGTGACGGAACACTCACCGTTGTTACCCTGGCTCGAGGTCTTCGGACTACCTGTTCTCATCACCGGGTCGTTCTTGGTGCGATTTCAAGGCAGGATCGCGTCACGCCGGATACTCATTGCTGTGGCCGCTGGACTCCTGGCTGGATTGCTCACGAGATCTGCCGTGCTGGGACTACTCACGGCGCTGCTTGTGCTCCTCGCTGCGAGCGGGTGGATTCGCCGGTGGTGGCCAGGCGAAATTGCTGTGCTGGCCCTCGTGGCTATCGCACTTGCTGTACTCGTGGGAATCGAGGTCGTCTACATTCCAGACCCACTACGTGACACTGATTACCGCCGCATGAACACCGTCTTCAAGTTTGGCGAGCAAGTATGGCTCATACTCTCAACTACGAGCGGCGCACTCTTGCTATGGCTGTTCTCCAATCAAGTGTGGCCGTTGCGCCCCTCGGCCCGGACGGCGTATCGGCTGCGCTCCCAGCAGCTTGAAGCGATCGCCTCGGACTACGAAGGGACGTCGCCACCGGATCATCAAACTCCTGGCGCAGCAAACTGCACGATACGGCAATCAAAGCCTCTCTTGCCGAGATGGTGGCGCGTCGTGTTTGCTGCGCTTGTACTGGATGCGCTGTGCTACCCTCTCTTGGCAACGCCAGTGCGTATTGCCGACCGCTGGCCCCACAACTCACCCACCCCGTCGTTCGACGGGTTCGCCTTCGCCCGTCAGAACTATCCGGGAGACTATTTCGCCATCCGCTGGCTACAGCACAATATCCGCGGCGATCCCGTGATTCTCGAAGCCAATCATGGCGACTACTCTTGGGCTGGTCGCGTCTCCTGGTTCACTGGCCTACCGACTCTCCTCGGCTGGACCTACCATACCAGTCAATTCCACCCATCCTGGCTGGTCTCCGAGCGGCAGGCTCTCGTCGCCGAACTCTACACAACTCCAAGCATCCGCACGACGGTAGCACTCTTGCATCGTTATGATGTGAGCCTGGTGTATGTGGGAAGTCTAGAGCGCCAGCTCTACGGTCGGTATGATCACGGCGCAGCTGTAGCGAAGTGGCGAGAGATGGCCGGCTCCTCACTCAACCTGATCTACAATAGGCATGGAGTGCAAATTTACGGCGTGCGAGGAACAGATGGCCCGTGAATGAGCTGGTGCGATTCTGGCTCCTCTTCGAGGTCATCGCACTACTCGGTGTCCCTACCGCCGCAGTGCTCTTCCACCGCTTGCCCGGTCGTGGCCTCGCACTTGCTCGTCCTCTCGCTCTGTTGATCATCACCTACCCGCTCTGGCTGCTGGCAAGTCTCCACGTGGTTCCCTACACGGCAACGACAGCTCCACTAGGCCTAGCAATTCTGACAGCGTGCGGTGGAGTAGCAATGGTGTTCCAGCTGCGATCCGGATCATGGCGCCAGCTCCAAGGCGAGCCAGTGCGTATCTGGGTAGTGAGCGAGATTATCTGGACCGTCGCCTTCGTCGGCCTTGTGACGCTGCGTGCCTACGCACCAGACGTGTGGGGCACAGAGAAGCCGATGGACATGGCCTTCATCAACGCGATCAATCGTTCTCCTTGGTTTCCACCTCACGATCCGTGGATGTCGGGATCAACCATCAACTACTACTACTTCGGCCACTTCGTGATGGCTTGGCTCATCCGAATGACGGGCGTATGGCCCTGGTACGGCTTCAACCTTGACGTGTCGGCTGTCTATGCACTGTGCTGTTCAACTGTCTTTGCCACTGGCTCGGCGCTCGCGGTCGCCGCTCGTGACGAGGGGCACTTCCCCGTTGGGTCCGCTATTGGCGCAGGAATCTTCTCGACTGCACTGGCGATGCTCTTCGGCAACCTCGACGGTGCGGTGGAGCTCCTGGCAAAGCCTGTCCCACTCGTCCAGTTCGACTGGTGGTCTCCATCACGCGTAATTGCGAACACCATCAACGAGTTTCCATTCTTCAGCTTTCTCCTCGCAGACCTCCACGCCCACATGATGGCGGTCCCTTTCGATCTGCTGTGTCTAGGGTTTTCCATTCAGCTTGCCTTCGGCGGATTCCGGCTCCTTTCTTCTCGTGGGCTGGTGCAGATCCGCAGCGCACATGCAGACAACAGAAGCGGGTCCGATCTGTCGTCCGCCTCCTTGCTCTCGATGTTTCGCTCACCCGCGATAATCCTCCCCCAGCCGCGTACTGTCGCCGTGAGCACCGGAACAAGCACAAACCTCGCTTCCGTTCCGGCAGGAGAAGCACGCGAACCCCGTTCACCAGACAGAGGGGTTAGTACCTGGCTTGACGCTCACCTTGTGGAAGGTGTCGTCGAGCTTCTCTGGGCGGGAGTAATGTATGGGGTGCTCTATGCCTTGAATGGCTGGGACTTCCCCACCCAACTGGGAATAGGCGTGATAGCTCTCATCTTCTGGTGGTGGCGATTCCGCCACGACTTCGCTCCAGCCGTCCTGGTCGCAACGATCCTTGCATGGGGCATACTGAGTGTGGCTCTATTCCTACCCTTCTACCTTCACTTTTCAGCTCCAGAGGGCGGAATCGGCCTCGTGACCAATCACGATGGACTTCTGCAGTACTTACACGACTATACGATCATCTACGGGGTGTTCATCTGGATCTTTGGATCCGCCTATGTCTATGCCATTGCCCATCTTCCCCTCAACCGGTCCCAGCTCCTCTGGACGTCACTGGTGGTAACTGTGACTGCGGTGCTGCTCGCTCCCTTGCACATTGTCGGACCGCTGCTGATACTGGGGAGCTGTGCTTTCGCTTTCTCCCAGGCGGTAAATGGCGACAAGCCACAATCACTCCGTCTGTGGTGGTTCCTCGTCGGCACTGCAATCGGTCTGGTAAGTGTTGGAGAAGTCGTCTACCTGCGCGATGTCTTCGCGGGTACAGTGGACTATCGGATGAACACGGTGTTCAAGTTCGGCTTTCAAGCTTGGCTCGTCTTCTCTGTGGTCTGCGGCCCCGCTATTTTCTGGAGTCGGTCCTGGATGAGGCAGTCATCTCGAGGGTTGTGGATTGGCGTGCTCACCGTTCTCCTGCTTGCAGCCTCCGTCTACACAGTTGCGGGAACGATTTCTCGAGAGGGTGGCTTCACCTCAAAGCCCACGTTGAATGGCTTGCGCTGGCTTGCAGAACGGTCGCCTGGCGACGTTGCGGCAATCAAGTGGCTGCAAACACACGTCGCGGGCTCCCCCGTCATCGCTGAAGCAGTGGGCGTACAGTATGATCCTTCTGGGCACGCGCGCGTATCGACATTCACCGGTCTGCCAACAGTCATGGGGTGGCCAGGCCACGAGGTAGAGTGGGGACACAATCCTGGCCAGCGAGCTGCAGACGTGAAGACACTCTACTCCACCACCAGTCTGCCGGCTGCCCAGGCGATCATCAACAAATATGACATCGCCTATGTGTTTGTCGGATCACTCGAGCGCGCAGACTATGCAGCCGCGGGTCTGGCGAAGTTCACCCAGCTTGGACAGATCGTCTTTTCTGACGGCGGGGTCACAATCTACAGCGTGAGTGCGCAGACGTAGGGTGCTAGCAGACAATACGCAACGAGCCTGTACCATGCGGACTGTAGCCGCAGTCCATCGGGAGATGCAATGATGAGCGTTGTTACACAGGCTCAAGCTGCACCAACGAAGCCCCGCAACCTGGCAACCTCCTCAGCTCGCAGGACGTCCGCCCGCATCACAGTAGAGATGGCACTCTATGCCGCTATGGTCGTAGTGGCTCTGGCCCTCCGGCTCATTTTTCTAGCGGACAAGCCGCTCCACCACGACGAGAGCCTCCACGCGACCTTTACCTGGTATCTCTTTACGGGGCACGGCTACCACTATGACCCTATGATGCACGGGCCTTTTCAAATACTTGTTACGGCGGTCATTTTCTTCCTCTTTGGTGCCAGTGACTTCACGACGAGGCTATTACCCGTCGTGTTCGGCTCGGCCATCGTCGCGCTCCCTTTCTTTCTCAGACGTGAGCTCGGTCGTATCGGCGCTCTAGCCGCGGCCGTCGTCCTGATGCTATCACCGTCATTCCTCTACTTCTCTCGTTTCTATCGCGATGACATCTACATCGCCTTCTTCACGCTGGGACTCGTGGCATGCTACTGGAGGTTTCTCCGTACCCAGGACCCAAAGGCCTTTATGGGGATCTTCGCCCTTGGGGCACTCTCATTTGCATCAAAGGAGAACACGTACATCACGGTGTTCATCTTTGGTCTCTGGATACTGCTCACACTGGCTTGGGAGTTGTCCGCTTCTCACCGTCGGCTCTTGCTCCCGGCACTGCAGTCACTCTCGAGGCAGACCGTTGCGCTCAGCGTTGGTGTCTTCGTTGTCATCTTCGCCTTCTTCTTTACGACTGCATTCACATGGTGGCCAGGGCTCCTTGATGGAGTAACGAAATCTATCACCTACTGGCTCTCTCAGCAGCCCGTTGCTCGGGGCGGCGAGCCTTGGTGGTACTACTTCTCTCTTCTCCTGCCTTATGAGCCACTGGTCTGCGGTCTGGCCATCGGTGGAACAACTCTTGCGCTGCGGCGTCTCTCCGCCTTCGATCTCTTCCTCGTCTGGTACGCAGTACTATCCCTCATCGTGTACTCCTGGGCTGGCGAAAAGATGCCCTGGCTGATTCTCCACCCTCTGCTCCCTCTCGTGTTGCTCGCCGCCCGCGCAGTCGAGACGCTATGGCAGCAGGCACGTACCCTACCAGTTGTGATCGCGTGGATCGCAATTGCCGTCGGAACCATCTACATGGTGCACGCCACCGTGCTACTGTCGTACTATGATGCCGCTGATCCTCGTGAAATGCTCGTCTATACTCAGACCTCGCCCGACGTGCTCACTGCGATGCACCAGATCCGGCTGGTGGGCTTGAGGACCGATCAAGGCAAGAGCGTACCCATTATGATCGATCCGCAGGATTGGTGGCCATTTGTGTGGTACCTACGGAACTACACCTCAATCTCCAGCCAGGTGCCCACGACCAGCTCCGTTAACGTCCCCATCATCATAGTGTCTGATCAGAACATCAACCGCGTTGCCCCCCTTCTGCACGCGAACTACCTGGAGGAACACTTCAAGCTCCGTTGGTGGTGGTTAGTTGACTGGCAGAAGCAGTCCGCCCAGAACTGGTGGAACTGGCTGATGTACCGGAAGAACTGGAATCCGCGAGGATCAACGGACTTCTATCTGTTCATCAGGCGAGACCTGAGCATCGGTCTGCAATAGGCTATGCCCGGCGCCTACGAGGCCGCACCAGACCCGACAGGATCACCGCCTGTTGAGGCGCTTGAGCGCCTGCTCATGGAGAGCAAAGAGCCTCTGGAGCGCTTCCAGAGGAGAAACGGATAAGACGTCCAGAGCTGCGAGCTCTTCAACCAGTGCATCAGGGGGTGTAAGCAGCGACAGCTGGAGGGAGTCGCTGACCTCCGTGCGCGACTTCCGGATGCGGTTGCGGCGTTCCGCTAGTGTTGAATGATGCTCGAGCTCGCCCAGGATCTCTTGAGCACGGCGCGTGAGCGAGCGCGGAACGCCCGCCAGACGCGCGACGTGAATTCCGTAGCTGCGATCGGCCGGTCCGGGGACGATGCGGTGAAGAAAGACAACGCGCTCTCCGATCTCCTCGACGGCTACGTTGTAGTTCCTTACCTGTTCCAACACGTCACTGAGTGCCGTAAGCTCCTGATAGTGCGTCGCGAATAGCGTCCGGCAACCCAGATGCGGTTGATGGTGAATGTATTCAATGGTGGCCTGGGCGATCGCTAGACCATCGTAGGTACTCGTGCCACGGCCAATTTCGTCGAGGATGAGCAGGCTCTTGGCCGTGGCGTGGTTGAGCATGTGCGCCAGCTCGATCATCTCGACCATGAACGTCGATTGTCCTGCTGCAAGATCGTCGTGGGCACCAACTCGAGTGAAGATCCTGTCCACGAGCCCGATCCGCGCAGATGCAGCTGGTACAAAGCTACCGACCTGCGCGAGTATAGCGATGATCGCGACCTGGCGGAGATACGTCGACTTCCCGGCCATGTTTGGACCGGTGATAATTGCGATCCTGCCTTCCTCGTCGCCGAGGTGACAATCATTGGGGACGAACGCGCCTGGTGGCAGCGCGCGCTCAACAGCGGGGTGGCGTCCCGCTTCAATGATCAGCTCGCAACTGTCATCCAGAACAGGACAGGTCCAGTTGAGCGTGGCAGCAACCTCCGCGAGCGTCGCAGCCACATCGATGGTCGCCACTGCTTGAGCAACGCTGCCGAGCTTTGACTCCCATTCCGCCCACCGGGCAAGAAGCCCGAAAAAACGTTCCCGCTCGAGCTGCTGAAAGCGCTCAGCAGCATGGACGATGAGCCTCTCGCGTTCTTCAAGCTCGGTCGTGACATACCTCTCCGCATTGGCAGTCGTTTGCTTGCGCTGATATCCCGGGGGAATGCTGCCTGTTGCACTCCGAGGCGCTTCAATGTAGTAGCCAAAGACGCGATTGTAGCCGACACGGAGCGACTTGATGCCGGTGCACTCTCGCTCCCGTTGCTCCAGCGAAGCAACCCATTCCCGCGCTTCGCGCGCTGACTCCTCTATCGCATCGAGCTCCGCATCGAAACCCTGGCGAATGGAGCGGACCTCACCAAGCGCAGGAGGAGGATCGTCCACCAACGCGGCGCGAAGCGCCTCAGTCTCAAAGGTGAGATCTCCTAGTGGGTCGAATAGGCTGCCAAGCACAGATCGATCGAGCGTGTCTGTCAGCTCTCTCACGGAAGGAAGCGAGTCTCGCAAGACGCCTAACTCGCGTGGTGTGATCGCGTGAGCCTTGAGCCGGATGCCAAGTCGCTCGTAGTCCGGCATCTTCTGCAGCAGTGCCCGGATGTTACGGCGCAAGGCAGGATCCCGGTAGAATGCGTCGACCTGATGCTGCCGGAGCCGGAGGTCCTCGGTATCCAGCAAAGGCTGGCCAAGTCGCCGCCGCAGAAGCCGCCCGCCCATCGGGGTACCGGTGCGATCCAACACTCCGAGGACAGATCCCTCGCGGCCGCCCTTGGCATCCTCCCAGATGTCTAAGCTGTGCGCCGCGCTGGCGTCGATGTGCATGTAGTGGGAGAGGGAATAGGTCTTCAACGGCCGCAACGCCTCGAGTGCAGCCTTCTGGTGAGCGCGGAGGTAGAGGATGAGCGCGCCAGCCGCCTGGTGAGCGAGTGGCAGACCTGCGCAGCCGAATCCTTCTAGACTGGCGGCTTCAAACTGATCGAGCAGAGCCTGGCGTGTGTCGTCCTCCAGGAAGAGCCAGGGTTGCTCCTCGGATACGTGGATGTCCGAAAATGGCTCGGCCTCACCACTCTGAGTTGCGTCCTTCAGCGCATCGAGCTGATCACGGTAGTCGCTCGGCACCACAATTTCGGCGGGGCGGAGCCGGCGAAGCTCGGATTGGAGCGCTACGAGCACATCCGCTCCCTGAAGCTGTGTGCAAGCAAATTCGCCAGTACTCACATCTACGAATGCCAAACCCGCTCGTGGGCCTTGCAGAAGAGCCGCTGCTAAGTAGTTGTTCTCGTGAGTCGCCAGCAGAGATGGCTCAGCTAGCGTGCCCGGTGTCACAACGCGCACGACATCGCGAGGGATCAACCCCTTGACGGTCGCCGGATCAGCGAGCTGCTCGCAGATTGCAACCTTGTAACCACGCCGCACGAGCCGGCCGAGGTACGAGTCGAGGCTGTGCGCTGGAATACCAGCGAGCGGCACCCGGTGGCCACGTCCCATCTCCCGGCTCGTCAGGACAATTTCCAGTTCACGCGCAACGACTCTGGCATCGTCCTCAAATGTTTCATAGAAATCGCCCAGCCGGAACAAGAGGATGGCCTGAGGGTAGCGACTTTTGAGCTCGCGGTACTGGCGTGCAACCGGTGTATCCATCGAAGCCAGGGTAGGGGATAGGGACACAACCCGTCAAAGATTCCATCGAATGGTGCTGACCGGGAGTCGCAATCTCAGAGCCGCCTTCCTGCAGCCAGTGTTCTCGGTTCTGACCGGATCTGTACCAGTGCACACACTAAGAGAGGTGATCGCCACAGTGTGGAGTGAGCGGGCATTCGCACCCACTCCCGACCCGTGCTGGCGGCGGTTACGCCGTGACTGCTACTTGGACACGGGGGCGGTGCCGCCGGCTGATGCCGCTCACCAGCACTGCTACGCACAAATTACGTATGTGGTGCCTTCTCTCTATACCACTACCACGGACCGCAGCACACAAGATGTGCGATCGCTGAGAGCGGCCCGGTTACGCGCTGGTATCGAGATCTATGGAATACAACGCCAAGATCACGAGGGGCGCAATGATCTACGCCGGTAGTCCAAGGGTACGTCCAAAGCTCACCACCGGGCCCGATTTGATACTACTGAGATGGTCAGTTCTTCTGCCAGATGCCAATAAAATACTGCGTGTGAAGCTCTCGATGCCCTGCCGAGGTGGACACCACATCAAACACTTCGTTGTCTTGAGGCCTATCCTGGAGCAGCGCTTCGAGAAGAGCTCGGTTCTGTGGCCCCCCCGAGCCTCGTGTCACCCACTCCTCATACGACAGAGAGAATGGAATCTCGTGTGACTCCAGGAGCCGCAGTCCACACTGCTCACCCAGGTGTCTGATCTGATCGGCACTGAGACACGCCCAGTGTGATGGATCACGAAGACGCTCGATCTCCTGGTGCCAGGCAGCCACGCGCCCGTCTGGTGATGTGACGTGGTCACCAACTACGACGAGACCACCAGGCACAGTGATACGCACCATCTCTCGAACACAGCGAAGCGGGGCAGGGATGTGGTGCAAGCTGAATCGCGTGATGGTTCCGTGCACGGATACGGAAGGGAAAGGAAGCGAGAGGGCATCCGCGAGTATAAGTCGCACGTTGCGGAGACCAGCCGCAACTGCCTCGCGCATACCGAGCTCAGCCATCGCCGGAGTGAGGTCACACCCGAGAACACTGTCAACAAATGGCGCGAGCGCGCGTGCTACCAATCCAGGCCCACACGCCACCTCCACCCATCGACCGCGAATATTCCACGACGTTGCGCACCCAATCAGTGTGGACAGCGTCTCTGTGGAGCGCATGACTGGAGCAACGTTGAAGGCCGCTGCCTGATGGCTGAACTCCCGGATGATCTCGACGTTGTGCATTGAACCTAGCTCTCTCAGTTCACAGCAGCCGCACGGCACGAGATAGGCTGTTCCCGGAAAAGTGCGCGCTACGACTGGCGTTGCAAAGCATATTCGAGGCTATCGGCAAGAGCGCGCCAGCTCGCCTCGATGACGTTAGAGGAGCCCCCAACGGTACTCCACGTGCGTTTCCCATCAGATGACTCAATCAATACACGCACCCACGCAGCCGTTCCGGCGGCTTCGTCGAGCACGCGCACCTTGTAATCCTCTAAGCGCACGTCCTTCAATTGGGGAAAGTGGGGGAGCAACGCTTTGCGTAGGGCGGCATCCAGAGCATTGACTGGGCCATTCCCATCAGCCACCGTGTGAACAACTTCATCACTCACACTGAGCTTGACCGTGGCCTCCGCAAATGTAGCTGCCTCACCACGCTTCTCCATCATCACAACCAAGTCGATGATGCGGAACGGTGGGACATAGCTAGGGTCGGCTCGGCGCATAAGCAGCTCGAGCGAAGCCTCGGCAGCCTCGAACTCATACCCCTGTGATTCGAGGAACTTGACCTGTTCGGCGACTTCCTTTGTGATCGCGGCATTGTCACTGAGGTTGATCCCAAACTCTGTGGCCTTGAACCGGAACGTGCTCCGGCCCGAGAGATCAGAGGCCAACACGCGCTGTCGATTCCCTACGATGCTCGGATCGATGTGCTGGTATGTCGTAGGATCTTTCAGCATCGCGTTGGTGTGGTAACCCGCCTTGTGGGCAAAAGCGCTCTCACCGACGTACGGCAAGTGGTTGTCGTGAGCGAGATTAGCCACTTCGCACACAAACTTGGAAACATCGGTGAGCTCGCGGAGCTGCCGTGCAGGAAGACAGTCATAGCCCATCTTCAACTGCAGATTCGGGATGATCGAGCACAGGTTGGCGTTGCCGCACCGCTCACCAAAGCCGTTGATAGTTCCCTGAACGTGCATAGCGCCGTGCTGCACGGCAATCAGGGTGTTGGCAACACCCAATTCACAGTCATTATGAGCGTGGATGCCGATGATGTCAGGCGCAATTGCCACAGCGAGATCGACACCACGTGCGACTTCTTCAGGAAGAGATCCTCCATTCGTGTCGCAGAGCACGAGGCGATCTGCCCCAGCTTCGAGGGCGGCACGAAGCACTGCAAGGGTGTAGTGCTCATTCAGCTTCAGGCCGTCGAAGTAGTGCTCGAGATCGACCATCACTATCGGCAGGTGCTCCTTGAGGAAAAGCACAGAATCGCTCACCATGCGGAGATTTTCTTCCAGCGCCGTTTGGAGCACCTTGGTCACGTGGAATTCGGACGCCTTCACAACGATACACGCGGCTCTTACATCCGAACTGACGAGGGTACGTAACCCTTCATCTTCCGCAGCGAGGGCATCTTTCCGCCTGCTGCTGCCAAAGGCCACGATCGTCGAGCTGGCCCACTGGCGGTGCGATGCCTCGCGGAAGAACTCAATGTCCTTAGCATTAGAGCCTGGATAGCCTCCTTCGATGAAGGTGATGCCAAACTCATCGAGACGGCGAGCAATCTTCAACTTGTCGGCAAGGGTGAAATTCACGCCCTCGCGCTGTGACCCATCACGAAGCGTGGTATCGAATAGCTCTATCTTCTTCATTACTGGGCTTCCTTCACCGCTTGAGCCACGAGACGTCCCATGTCACTGGTAGATATCGCCCGCCCTCCGGCCGCAAGTAGATCCTGGGTACGGAATCCAGCTCGCAACACCCTCTTGACGGCCTGCTCAATAGCTTGTGCTTCAGCATCCAGGCCGAAGGAATAGCGGAGCAGCATTGCTCCAGTCAGAATGGTAGCGAGGGGGTTGGCGATGTCTTTCCCCGCGATGTCTGGTGCAGAACCGTGAATAGGCTCATAGAATCCAGGCAAGGAACCGTTCCCAAGGCAGGCCGATGGCAGCATCCCCAGAGAGCCCACGAGCATCGAGGCCTCATCGGAGAGAATATCCCCGAAGGTATTCTCCGTAAGGATGACATCGAATGCGGCAGGGTTTCTCAAGAGCTCCATAGCGCAGGCATCGACGTACATATGACGAAGTGCCACATCGGGGAAGTCCGAGCTGACGGCCGTAATCACTTCGCGCCAGAGTTGCGATGTTGCCAGAATGTTCGCCTTATCGACCGAACATAGATTTTTCCGGCGCACCCGCGCTGCTTGGAATGCAACATGGGCAATTCTCTCGATTTCACCTGTGGTGTACACCATCGTATCGATGGCGCGTGCCCCAGAGGCGTCAGGCTCACGACCCTTGGGCTTGCCAAAGTACAGTCCACCAGTGAGCTCACGAATAATCAAGATGTCGATGCCATGAGCGACCTTGTCCTCGCGGAGCACTGAGAAACTGGAGAACTCGGGGTAGAGGATCGCCGGTCGCAGATTAGCGAAGAGGCCACGGCGTAACGCCAGAAGCGCCTTCGTCTCTGGACGCTCCGCCAGAGGAAGCGTCGCATCGCGGTCTGGTAGACCAACAGCGCCAAAGAAGATGGCATCACTCTCCTGGCACAGTCGCAATGTGTCATCCGGCAGCGCCGTCCCAGAGACGTCGATCGCAGCCCAGCCAACCGGCGCCTCCACGAACTCCCACGTCGCCGCCTTCGCACCGAGAGCCGCCTTGATCACGGCGATACCCTCGCGGATGACTTCGGGTCCAATGCCGTCGCCGGGAAGCACCGCAATTCGGGGCATGCGCCAACCTCTCTGTTGCATTCATGATGCGGCCGGTACGCTCCGACCGGAGTATTGTTCTGCCAGAAGCCTCGCAACGCGGCGAACGGCGCTACGCAGAGGCTTCAGCTGGCCGGCGAGAACGGGATTCAACACAACGGTTCAGCGCATCGACAAGAGCCTGCGCGCTTGCCACGATGATGTCTGTGCTAGCCGCTCGGCCGACATAGATCTGTTCATCAACCTCGATGCGGATACGCACATCGGCTTGTGCATCGAGTCCCTGGGTAACCGACTGTACCGTGTATTCCTCGAGTCGATTCGAGATATTCACCATTCGGTTAATCGCGCGGTAAATCGCATCAACCGGCCCCGTGCCCGTTGCCGCCTCCTGCAGCTCGCTTCCCGACTGTGTCGAGAGCCGGACGGTAGCAGTCGGAACCGCATGATCGCCACACGTCACCTGTACGTGCTCAAGGGTAAAGTGCTGTACTTTCTGGCGAAACTCCGCCTCGACTAGCGCCTCCAGGTCTGCATCCAGGATTTCCTTCTTCTTATCGGCAATCTCCTTGAAACGCAGAAATGCGCTGGAGAGCTGAGTGTCACTGAGATGATAGCCTATCTTGCGTAGATGCTCACTAAAGGCGTGCCGTCCCGACGTCTTTCCCAGGATGATCTGCGAGTCACCCTGACCGACCATCTCTGGCTGCATAATCTCGAAAGTCAGCGGGTTACGCATCATTCCAGCCTGATGGAGGCCAGAAGAATGGGCGAAGGCGTTGGCTCCAACGACAGCCTTGTTGGGCGGCACAACACAACCCGTGCTTCGACTCACAAGGCGACTGACACGCGCAACCTGGCGTGTATCGATGTGAGAGACGTCCTTCTTGAAGTAATCCTTACGGGTGACCAGCGCCATGATCACCTCTTCGAGCGCAGTGTTACCGGCTCGCTCACCCACCCCATTGATGGTGCCTTCAACCTGAGCGGCCCCATTTTCGATTGCAGCGAGGGAGTTTGCGGTAGCCAACCCGAGGTCGTCATGGCAATGAACGCTGAGAATCGCCTTCTCGATACCCGGTACGTGCTCTTTGACGTAGCGCACTGCCGCCCCGAAGTCCCGTGGCTGGGCATACCCGACCGTGTCCGGGTAGTTCACCACGAGAGCTCCCTCAGCGATAGCAGTCTCGAAGATCCTGCACACAAAGTCGCGATCTGAGCGTGCCGCATCCATCGCCGAGAATTCGATGAAGGGAGTGTACTTGCGTGCATGGCGCACTGCTGTGCGGCACAGCTCGATCGCTTGCTCGCGACTGATACCAAGATAGTCGTGCAAGTGGATGTCTGAGGTGGAGAGTACAATGTGGAGCAGGGGGGCCTCAGCCTCTCGGATGGCCTCCCACGTGCGGTCGATCTGCTCGAGCTTGAATCCAGAAAGTGCAGCGACCTGACGTCCGGTCACGGCCGTACAGACGGCGCGCACAGCATCAAAGTCTCCCTGAGACGTCTGTGGGAAGCCGGCTTCGATCACGTCAACGCCAAGGAGGCAAAGTGCCCGCGCGATCTCCACTTTCTCTTGAAGGGTCAGAGTTGCTCCAGGAGCCTGCTCTCCATCGCGCAGAGTGGTATCGAAAAAGCGGATGCGATCTGTCACGGGCGTTGCTCCCTCCCCTCCTGAAAGCTACTCTCGTGGACGCTTGAGCCACGGCATCATCGAGCGAAGCTGCTTGCCGACCGTCTCAACGGGCAACGACGCTTCGCGTCGGCGCATTGCT
The DNA here is from genome assembly GCA_023381895.1 of Chloroflexota bacterium. The sequence goes on along the minus strand of JAMCTA010000029.1, from coordinate 38,778 downwards.
AAGAAGCTCGGACGGCCGGCAGTGTTCTCGAGAATCCATTCCTTGGCGAACGTGCCGTTCTGGATCTCGAGCAGAATCTTACGCATCTCCTCGCGCGTGCGCTCGTTGATAATGCGGGGACCGCGGCTATAGTTGCCATACTCTGCCGTGTCACTAATGGAGTAGTTCATGTAGTCGAGGCCACCCTGGTAGATAAGATCGACGATGAGCTTGACCTCATGAAGGCATTCGAAGTAGGCCATTTCCGGTGGATAGCCAGCTTCCACCAGTGTGTCGAATCCAGCCTTGATGAGCTCGCTGAGCCCACCACACAGGACCACTTGCTCACCAAAGAGGTCTGTCTCTGTCTCGTCGCGGAACGTCGTCTGAATCACTCCAGCGCGTGTTCCGCCGATGCCCTTGGCATAGGCTAGCGCAATGTCCTTCGCCCGACCGCTCGCATCGTTGTGGATCGCGATGAGTGAGGGGACGCCGCCGCCACTCTGGTAAACCTCACGTACGAGATGCCCGGGCCCCTTCGGAGCAACCATGCTTACATCGACAGATCTCGGTGGCTGGATCTGGTTGAAGTGGATGTTGAAGCCGTGGGCAAACATGAGGGTCTTGCCCTCGGTCATACTCTGCTGCACTTCGCGCTCGTAGACCTCACGCTGCGTCTGATCAGGCAGGAGCATCATCACGACAGTACCAGCGGCGGCGGCTTCGCTCACCGTTAATACGCGAAGTCCCGCAGCCTGGGCTCGATCCCACGACGCACTTCCGCGCCGCAGCCCCACAACCACGTTGACGCCGCTCTCCTTCAGATTCAAGGAATGGGCATGCCCCTGGCTACCATAGCCGAGAACGGCAACCGTCTTCCCCTCAAGGAAAGCCAAATCTGCGTCTGCATCGTAGAAGACCGTCATTGCCATAAGATTATCCTGCCGCTTCCAACGTCACTTCACTGATCCGTGCCACACTGGCCCCTCGCGTCATAGCCACTGCCCCTGTCCTCACCATTTCCTTGATGCCGTAGGGGCGCAGTAGGCTCAGCAGATTCTCAATCTTCGTCTCGGTACCCGTCACCTCTACAATCATTGAGTCTGCTGCAACATCTTCGATCTTCGCCCGAAAGAGCTCCGCTAGACTGGCAATCTCCGCGCGCTGCGCTGGTAATGCGGTCACCTTGATCAGTGCGATCTCTGTGACCACGACCGGGTCGCTCGTGATATCCGACACTTTCAGTACTTCAATGACCTTATAGAGCTGCTTCACCACTTGCTCAACATCGGTGTTCTCGCCGTCGACTACGATGGTCATACGCGAGACATCATCACGCTCGGTACGCCCAACCGTCAGGCTATCGATGTTGAATACTCGTCGCCGGAACAGGCTGACGACACGGTTCAGCACACCCGCGTGATTCTGCACGAGGGCAACGAGAATGTGTTGTCGCTTCACGCCTCAATCATCTCTGCAATGCCGTGGCCACGCCGGACCATCGGGTAGACATTCTCGGATGCAACAGTGACTGCTTCGATCATCGCCGGTCCAGGGATCTCCTCAGCCCGGCGCAGAGCACTCTCGTATTCCTCCGGAGTCGTGGTGCGGAACGTCGGAATACCGAATGCCTCACCGAGCTTGACAAAGTCAGGGTGACGTTGAAAGTCACTGTGAACGATGTTGTTCTTGTAGATGATAGTTTGCCACTGGTGCACCATCCCGAGTGAGTTATTGTTGACTACCAGGATCTTCACGCGGAAGTTATTCTCTGCGATGGTAGCGAGCTCCTGCATGGTCATCATAAAGCCGCCATCACCTAGCACTGCCCATACGTCTTCATCCGGTCGCGCCGCTGCGACCCCCATCGCGGCTGGAAGGCCAAAACCCATGGAGCCCAAGCCACCAGCGGTAAACATCGTGTTGGATCGATTAAACCAGTAGTACTGCGCTACCCACATCTGATGCTGCCCCACGTCTGTCACGATGGAAGCCTCGCCGCCGGTGAGATCAGAGAGTAGCTTGATGATGTAGGGGGTTTGTAGCGGCGTCTGGGCTCGCGGCGTGATCAAAGGATGTTCGCGCTTCCAGTGCTCGATCTGCTCGATCCACTCGCGATGGCAGCTCTCCTCTACCAAGGGCAGGAGATAGTCGAGTACCGGCGCAACGTCGCCGACGATGGGCACGTACGTCTTGACGTTCTTGCCGATCTCCGCTGGATCGATGTCGATGTGCACGATCTTGGCGTGGGGTGCAAATGCCGACACCTTCTGCGTCACACGATCGTCGAAGCGCAACCCGATACCGATCAACACATCCGAGTTCGTGATAGCATGGTTCGAGTAGGCCATCCCATGCATCCCGGGCATACCAACATCCAGACGGTGACTGCGCGGAAAGGCGCTCGCCCCCATCAGCGTCCAGATTACTGGGATGTCGGCCTTCTCTGCAAGCTGCCGCAGCTGGCTGTACGCCTGGGAGCAGATCACGCCGTGGCCGGCAATGATCACCGGACGCTTCGCGCTATTGATTACCTCTGCGGCCTGCTTGATCTGGCGCGGATGACCTTGCCGCGTCGGCCGGTAACCTGGTAGATCGACTTTCTGTGGCCACTCAAACTCGACTTCTTCCCCAAAAAGGTTGCGGGGAATGTCAATCAGCACCGGGCCGCGCCGCCCTGTGCCGGCGATGTGGAAGGCCTCCTTGATCGTTCGGGCCAGGTGGTCAACTCGCTCCACAACGTAGTTGTGCTTGGTGATCGGGAGCGTAACGCCAGTAATGTCGCATTCCTGGAAGGCATCACTCCCCATGAGCTGCTGCGACACATTGCCAGTGATGACGACGAATCCCGAAGAGTCCATCATTGCGTTCGCGATTCCAGTGACAGTGTTCGTTGCCCCTGGCCCTGAAGTCACGAGCGCGACACCGACGCGCCCTGTTGCCCGTGAGTAGGCATCCGCGGCAAACGCTGCTGCTTGCTCATGGCGAACAAGCACGTGCCGCAGTTGCGGATACTGGGGAAGCACGTCGTAGAGGTCTAGCACCGTCCCACCCGGGATGCCGAAAATAGTATCAACCCCCAGACGGACCAGTGACTCACAGACAATATGGGCGCCGTTGAGTTTCATCTCAGTTACCGTGACCTCCTTATCGCTAAAAACGCCCCCAGAACGAAAAAGCTCGTCCTCTGCCTTCGCAGAGGGACGAGCAAGCCCGCGGTACCACCCTCGTTGATGCGCCATCGATGCGGAAGAACACCGGCTACAAAGAAAGCTCTCGTCCCTTAGGGACGAGAGCTTCAACTCCCGCGGTGCCACCCGTATTGATGCTGGCTCACGATGAAATGAACCGACACATCCACTTGAACCCAACTAACGGCGGGACCCCGGCCCTGACTACTCGACAGCAAAACCGCGTTCACCAGGACTACTCAGGAACGAGTTCGACGGCTGCCTCTCATCGGGCTCACACCGCTCCCCGACTCGCTGCGATGGCACTTCCGCCTACTACTTCCCCTCGAAGCATTATGCTCTTTGATTGTTGAATGAAGTTGTACCGATTGCAAGAACAAATGTCAACGACGGTAGTGTTGCAGATGTCTTGCAGCTTCGCCGCCGTCACTCACCGTCCGGGGAGGATAGGGGCTGAACACAGCCCCTATCCCTCGCGAGGGTTCACCAACGGTGCTGGTGCGGACCAAAATCAGCCTCATAGTAAGGCGAGACGTGGGTGCCACGTGGCGAGATCTCGTCGATCTGCGCACGATCAGCGTCAGTGATGACGACCTCTACGGCCTTGAGATTGTCTTCCAGCTGCTCTATTGTGCGCGGTCCGATGATGGGGCTGGTAACACCCGGCTGTTGAGCACACCAGGCTAGCGCCAGCTGCGAGAGGGTGCAACCCTTCTGTGCGGCCAGCGGCTCGAGCTTCTCGACGATGTCATACGCTCCTTCGCTGACACGGCGCTGGAGGTTTTGATTGTTTGACAAACGGCTTCCTTCAGGAGCCTGTCCGTCTCGACGATACTTGCCGGTGAGAAACCCACCCGCGAGCGGACTCCAAGGGATGATCCCTACCCCGTAGGTCTGGGCCATCGGGATGAGCTCGCGCTCGATTCGCCGGTCGAGCAAGTTGTAGGGAGGTTGCTCACTGACAAAACGATTGAGATGCAGATCCTTGGAAACCCAGAGCGACTCCATGAGCTGCCAGGCCGCGAAGGTGCTGGTCCCGATGTAGCGGACTTTCCCGGCACGCACCAGATCGTCGAGTGCGCGTAGTGACTCATCGATCGGGATCTCCGGGCGAGGACGATGAAGCTGATACAGATCGATGTAATCCGTCTGGAGGCGGCGCAGACTCGCCTCGCACTGTTCAATGATATGACGGCGACTCGTCCACTGCGCATTCGGATCATCATCAGCCATGCGGCCGTGCACCTTGGTGGCTAGCACGACATTCGACCTCTTGCCGTTGCGCTTCAAAGCCTCGCCGGTCACCTCCTCGCTGCGGCCCCGGCTGTACACATTCGCCGTATCAATGAAGTTCACGCCTGCGTCAATTGCGCGGTCGATGATGCGGTAGGAGTCCTCAGGTGAAGTCTTCCCTCCAAACATCATGCACCCGAGGCACAATACGCTGACCTTGACACCAGTTCGTCCAAACTGACGGTACTCCACGAATCTTCCCTTCCCATTGCTCTTAACTCTGAGCTTCGGTTGCTCTGCATTAGCTAATGTATCGCAAAATGTATGCCGCTTGCAGTCGCAGAGCACACTCCAGGTGGCGTCGACGCCGGACACCGCGCGGTACCAGCACCATCGCCCTGCACCACCTCGCACTGGCATGATGAAGGCATAGTCTGGAAGGAGGATCGCGACGACTGAAACCCTAGCGATGCGACCCCTAATCGGTTCTAGGCTCCTGGATAAGAGGGAAGGCAGCAGTGACACACTGTACCGAGGCAGCAACGCGCTGGACTGCAGTGGCCGGCGTCCTCTTGCTCCTCGGGGCCTGCGCGGGCTCACCCAGCACGGCCACGACACGTAGCTCGTTATCGACTCCGGTCATTCCACCAGGTGGGATGGGGCCAGGTTCCACCATTGTGCAGGCAACGGGGGTCAATCTTGCCACCTCAACGCCGAAGCCGCAGCCCACAGCCACACCTCGCCCCCCTGCTCCCGCCACTGCACGTCCTCCCCAACCGACTTCTACGCCGCGTCCAGTGGAGAGACCGGCTCCACACCCTGAAGCTCAACCGACCGCGGCCGGAGGAGCACGCCCCACCGTCGTACCCTTTGAGCGCTACAAGGTGGTGAAAGGCGATACCCTCTATTCCATAGCACGCCGGTTCGGAGTCTCACTCACTGCCCTTGAGGAGCTCAATGGAGTGACGAATCCCAATACGATCAAAATCGGTAAAACTCTCCTGATTCCGCACCACACCGTGATTCCCACACAGACCGCGCGCCGCTAAGCCGGCACGCTAGCTTGAGTCGCCACCTCACGATAAGGTGCGAAGGGGGACAGAGACGGCGGCTCCAGCCATCGCCCTTGTCCTTGTGGCAGCCTTCTTCCACGCGAGTTGGAACTTCGTCCTCCACGATGCAGGGGATCGCAATGCAGTTCTTGCAGTTGGTGGCCTGGCTTCCGGCGTCGTCTTCCTGCCGGCAATTGTGCTCTTCCCGCCCTGGCACGCCTGGCCATACATCGTCGCATCGGCGTGTGCCGAGACTGCCTATGCACTGTGTCTTGCCGCTGCCTACGCTCGTGGCCAGCTCTCACTCGCTTATCCTATTGGACGTGGTAGCGCACCACTGCTCGTGACCCTTGCCGGCTGGCTTGTCCTCACACAACCGCCGGCACCCCTGTCGTTGACTGCCGCGATCCTGCTCATCGTCGGAATGGCGCTCATCGCTACCGCCAACCAGCACCGAACGGAGCGCACCGCAGTCGCGTTCGCTGTATTGACCGGGGCGTGTATCGCGACCTATTCCACCATCGACGCACGCGCCGTTGCATCCACGGAGCCTATTGCTTATCTTGGCGTAGTCATGGGTCTGCAAGGACTCCTGCTCACAGTCATCTGCAAAGGTGAGCTACCGCGGCTCCGAGCCTCATTCAAGCCTGGCATTCTCGTCGGCATCGGAAGCCTCATCGCGTACGTTCTCGTCTTGTTCGCCTTTCAGCGTGCGCCCGCAGGTCGTGTCGCAACGCTCCGAGAAGTCTCTGTGCTCCTGGGGCTTCTCCTTGCCAAACGACGGAGCGGGTGCCGGGTATGGATCGGTGCGGCCTGCGTGGTTCTCGGAGCCATTCTCGCAGCCACCTAATGTCCTCCCGTCTCGCCACGGTCTCCGCCAGATTCTAGAATCGCCCTCAGTGAGATGAGTGGAGGCTATCGTGTATATTGGTGAGCAGTTGACTGATCTTTCCGATCGCAAACTGAGCTGGGTTGCCCAGCTTGGTGTCGAGCACATTGCCGTTCAGACCGATCGGGATATCGCCCGTGCTGACGGCTCCTGGGATGTTGATCGCCTTCGCGGGCTCAAAACTCGACTCGCATCCTTTGGCCTCAGTCTCGACGTCTTGACGCTGGGAATGGAATCAGTCCCCATGTCCCAAAGTCGTTTCTCAGGCATCGTAATGGCGCTCCCTAGCCGCGACGAAGAGATCGCCCTCGTTCAACAGCGCATCCGAGTCGCTGGTGCTGGTGGTGTTCCTTGTCTCAAGTACAACTTCAATTTTCTTGGAGTGCCACGAACTGGCCGTACCCCTGGTCGCGGTGGCGCTCTGTACAGTCACTTCAACATCAACGAATGGACCGACCACAGCGTCGCACCCGGTGGACCAATCTCAGAAGACGAAGCCTGGGATCGCATCGCATATTTTCTTCGCCGAGTGATTCCAGTAGCGGAGGCGAACGGGGTGCGGCTGGCGTGTCACCCGCACGACCCGGCCGTGCCGCGTGACGTGGGTCTCCGTGGTGTGCACTGTGTTCTAGGTAGCATCGATGGCCTCAAGCGGCTGATCGAGCTGGAACCAAGTCCTGTCAACGGCCTCAACTTCTGCCAGGGAACTGTCGCGGAGATGTGCATCAATCCCGCCACAGAGGTACTCGCCGCCATCCGCACGTTTGGAGCGACTGGCAAGATCTTCATGGTCCACTTGCGTAACATTCGGGGTGGATTCCTAAACTTCGACGAAGTCTACCCGGACAACGGCGACGTCGACTTCCTGAGGGCCCTACGCGCCTATCGCGATGCTGGCTATCGAGGAATGTTCTGTCCGGATCACGTGCCCCAATCTGCAGCTGACCCCGATGGCGAGCGACAGCATTCTTTCTGCTTGGGCTACACGAAGGGACTTCTCCAGGCGATAGAAGCCGAGTCGGGAGGATCAGCCGCCGTGGCGTCATAAGGCTCGTGCAGCGGGGCTCTACGCCCCCGCGCCCACCCGTTCGACGAGCACGGCGTCATACTGGAGCGGCCGGGCATCCGTACATCTCCGTGAATACTGCTTTACCCAGTGCTCGGAGTGGGTTGCAGCTTCCGCGACCTCCGCCTCAGCGCTGCAACACCAATACCCTAACTCCGTAGGACTCCATCACAATGTGACCCTTGACTGCCCCGATTGCACCTCTTGGCAATGCGGATCGGAAGAGGTCATGGCCATGGGTGAGCAGCGACACAGGAGACAGCACTGTAGGAAGAACCGTCACAGGATAGCCGGCGTACATTGAGTACACTGAAGCAGATCAAGCAGGGGAGAGTACGGATGACTGGCGCGATCCTCGAACGACTCATCACGTTGCTGGAGCGTGAGGGAGCAGACTTTCAAGTACTCCACCACGAGCCCGCGCGGACGAGTGAAGAGGCAGCCAGAGTGCGCGGTACGCCGCTTGAACAGGGAGCGAAGGCGTTGGTGTTCCTGGCAGATGGCACCGGCGTACTCCTCGTCGCTCAAGCGCACCGGCGCGTCGATACCAAGGCGTTCAAACGCGAGCATAATGTTCGGGACCTTCGCCTGATGAGTCCAGACGACCTCTTCGAGCGCTTCTCGCTTGAAGTCGGAGCGGTGCCTCCTTTTGGGAGCCTCCTAGGGCTTCAGACCTACGTGGATAAGCGGCTACTTCAGTTGCCACGGATCGTGTTCAATGCAGGCAGTCGCACTACCTCCGTGCTCCTCGAGACGGCAGACTACCAGCGAATCGAGCAGCCACTGGTACGTCTACTGGCATCCGACACTCCTCCTCCCGCGATACCAGCGCAGACCTCTTCAGGGGACCTGACGTGAGGATCACAGTGGTTGAGACCACCTACGTACGGCTTCCTCTGGCCTTTCCCTACAGCGGAGGCGAGCGCCTCTCGCGGGGTGACCGGCCGCACGAGCACACCGGGCTCGTGCTTGTGCGTCTGCGTACCGACGCCGGCTTCGAGGGCGTCGGCGAGATCCACGTCAAGGGTGGTGGACCTGAAGGGCACGGAGTCAAGCGCTTCGTTGATCACGTCCTAGCGCCAGTAGTCATCGGTGCGGACCCTCGCGAGCTGCAGCCACTTCTGCAAAGACTCCGGATGGCTAACCTGCATCAATCCACGGTCCACGTTGCCGGCTTCGACATCGCCCTGTACGACCTGCTCGGTCACATTACGAGCCTCCCGCTCTGGGCGCTGCTCGGCGGGCGGGTTCGCGAGCAGGTGCCGTTGACCTGGAACGTCCCCGCCACCCGTGATCTGGACTGGATGGAAGAGCAGGCGCGCCTAGCAGTCACCCGCGGGTTTCAGCACGTCATCAAAGTGAAGACAGGCACGCCCTGGGATGTCGAGGCTCTAGAACGAGTGCAGCGGGGGGCCGGCTCCGTCCCCTTGCGGCCTGATGACAATGGCGCCTTTCTGGCGAGCGAGTCCATCCAGCGATTCCACGCTGCCCGTGAGCGGGGCGTTCGCTTCGAGCTGCTTGAACAGCCAGCGCCAAATCGCGATCTCGCCGGGCTACGACAGGTTGGTGTGGCTCTTGGCGAGCGCGTGATGTACCACACCGGCTATCTCGACCCAGCCATAGCCGCACGCCTGCTTGAGCAGCGTTTCGCCGATGTCGTCAGCATCCCAGTCTTCCGCCACGGCATCTGGGAGGCCGTGCAGCTCATGCGGACATTTGAGGTGGCAGGCATTGGTGTCACTATGGGGAGCGGTCTCGAGGGCACTATCGCGGCCACCGCTGCCATCCACGTGGCCAGCGCGGTCGATGCCCTCCGGTTCCCTATCGATACCCTCGGCCCTCTCTGGTGCAAGGAAGATATCGTGACAGCCCCACCGCACTTTGCCACTGGCTACGCGGTTGCACCGGCGGGTCCGGGACTGGGATTAGAAGTAGACTGGGAGTGTGTCCGCGAGTTTGCCGTCCCGGACAACTGAGTACCGACGCTGACAGGACAGAATATATTCGTTACGCTTCTCGTTGAGAGCGAGGCGGTTATATCTGCTTCACGCGGCTTGGAGCGCCGTCAGTACCACAGGGACGTGTGGACCGGAAAGGTGTCCGAGATGGCTATGTCAGCAGAGCGATCACGCGTGACCGAGGTACCGCGAGGGCGCGCCCCTTGGCGCCGGTGGGGGCCCTACCTCTCGGAGCGAGCTTGGGGAACCGTGAGAGAAGACTACAGTGCTGACGGCAACGCTTGGGACTACTTTCCTCACGATCACGCTCGCTCACGAGCTTACCGCTGGAACGAAGATGGTCTCGCCGGTATCTGCGACGATCGCCAGTATCTCTGCTTCGCCCTCGCCATGTGGAATGGCCAGGATCCCATCATCAAGGAGCGAATCTTTGGTCTCACAGGCCATCAGGGGAATCATGGCGAAGACGCAAAAGAGTACTGGTGGTATGTCGACTCGACACCAACACACTCTTGGATGCAATGGCAATATGTCTACCCGCAACGGGCGTTCCCTTATGAGCAGCTCATCGTCGAGAATGCCCGTCGCGGCCGGAGTGATCCCGAATTCGAGCTCGAAGACACGGGAATCTTCGACGGAGGTCGTTACTGGGTCATCACCGCAGAGTATGCCAAGGCCACTCCCGAGGACATCGCCATCCGGATCTGGGTCCATAATGAAGGGCCAGAAGACGCTACCATCGACATTCTCCCAACACTCTGGTTTCGCAACACGTGGTCGTGGGGACGAAACGAACGCCGCCCGCAGCTTCGTCTCGAAGACAAACGCATCGTCGCCGACCACTATTCTCTCGGCCGCCGCTTCGTGACGTGGGAGCCAGACGCGGAGGCGCTTTTCTGCGAGAATGAGACGAACTTCCCCCGTCTTTGGGGCTCGGACTTAGTGACACCGTATCCAAAAGATGGCATTAACGATCACATCGTCCAGGGTGCTGCAACCGTGAACCCTGACCATACCGGCACGAAGGCCGCGCTGCGTTTTCACTTGGTCGTACCGGCGGGTGGCACTGCCGTGGTCCGGCTGCGCCTCTCGGACAGTGCTACCGGGAGCAGTGCTTCCATCGATGAAACTTTGGAGAAACGGCGCAAAGAAGCCGATCAATACTATGAAGAGCTACTCCCAAACTCGACTTCTCAGGATGAGAAGCGGATTGCACGACAAGCGTTCGCGGGTCTGCTATGGAGCAAGCAGTTCTACCACTACTCAGTCGAGCACTGGTTGGAGGGAGACCCAACGTTTCCGCCACCCCCGGCGCAACGATGGTCCGGCCGGAATGTGGACTGGCGTCATCTCAACAATCGCGATGTGATCTCAATGCCCGACAAATGGGAGTACCCCTGGTACGCCGCCTGGGACCTCGCGTTTCATTGCATCGCACTGGCGCACGTTGATCCTGCGCTGGCCAAGGATCAGCTGCTGTTCCTGTGCCGGGAGTGGTACATGCACCCCGCGGGCCAGCTGCCAGCCTACGAGTGGTCGTTTGGCGACGTCAATCCTCCTGTGCACGCCTACGCAGCGCTCCGCGTCTTTACCATCGACGGCGCCCAAGACTACGACTTCCTGGAGCGCATTTTTCACAAACTCCTGATCAACTTCACCTGGTGGGTCAACCGTAAGGACCGTGAAGGGAGCAACATCTTTGCGGGTGGCTTCCTTGGCCTCGACAATATCGGACCGTTCGACCGGGGCGCACTACCTCCCGACCACCAGCTCGAGCAGTCGGACGGCACTGCTTGGATGGCAATGTACTGCCTGAGCATGTTGGAACTATCCCTTCAGCTTGCTAATCACGATGACGCTTATGAAGACATCGCGACGAAGTTCTTCGAGCACTTTGCCTATATTGCGGTAGCGATGAACGATAAGGAGCTGTGGAACGAGCAAGATGGGTTCTACTATGACGTGCTAAAGGGGCCGGATGGACGCATGCTGCCGTTGCGCGCTCGTTCGATCGTCGGTCTCGTGCCTCTGTTCGCAGTGACGGTGCTCGACGCTGATAAGGTTAAGCAGCTCCCAGATTTCGCCCATCGGATACGCTGGTTCACTGACAACGCGCCGCGAGTGTGCGAGGTCATCGAACACGTCCACCTGCCTGATGACGACGAACTCAGCCTGCTCTCCGTCGCCAACCCAGAGCGTCTGCGCCGTCTCCTCATCCGGATGCTGGACGAGAGTGAGTTTCTCTCACCTTACGGCATCCGTTCGCTCTCACGGTATCACCTCGACCACCCTCTGGAAGGGACCAATTCACAGGGCGCATTCAAGCTTGACTATGAGCCAGGTGAGTCGACCACGCGGCTTTTCGGAGGCAACTCGAACTGGCGCGGCCCAGTCTGGTTTCCAATCAACTATCTGGCAATTGCAGGACTGCGCCGGTTTCACACTTTCTTTGGTGATATCTTCACTGTGGAGTGCCCTACAGGTTCCGGCATTATGCTTACCCTCGACAAAGTGGCTGATGAGCTCGAACGGCGGTTGATCGCGCTATTCGTGCCACGAGACGGTAAGCGCCCAACTGCCGGCGGGAATCCGCTCTTTGAGCAACCGGGGCCGTGGAGCGACAACCTGCTGTTCAACGAGTACTTTCACGGTGATACGGGTAAGGGACTGGGTGCTACACACCAGACGGGTTGGACCAGTCTCGTTGCCGATCTCATTCTGTCTGAAGCAGGGATGCTCGCTCCCATTACGCAGCCTGAGACACCAAGATAGCCCGAAGTAGTTAGCAAGGCTCACGAAGTTCTGGCTCGTCACGGTGACCCCGAGGTTAGACAGAGATACCGGCCCGGTGGCCTGCAGCAGACCTTGAATGACAGTCGGGCCGAAGGCGATGACGCCATCGAGCTGGAGTGGCTGATCAGCTTCCAAGAACGTTTCAAGCACCAGAGCGGTCGTCGGAAAGTCTGGGTACCAGTTGGCGTCCTGCATATCCATGCAGCAATAGCCGAGATATGTCCGCATTGGAGCGGTTTGGACCGGCCACGCCCGATTAGGATCACGCACCTGCTCCCAGTTGTAGTAGGCGCGGTAGTCCAGCCCTCTGATCCGACCCTGTGAGACCGTAACGATGCCCCACGAACCCATGAAGCCACCGGTTGGTCGCAGGTCAGCAGGATTCTGAGCGACAACCAGAAAGTGCTGAGGAGCTGCGAAGCCGAGCAGGTCGGGCAGTGTCGACAGCGAGCGGAGTACGAGCGGACCTTTGATCACGAGCCCCCAGCACGGTAGTGAGATGTCCGCTGAAGAGCTTGGCTGCCTCACGGCCCTTGACCAAAGCGAGCTCACGGCTGGCATCAGCGAGTGAGAGCGAGGCAGCAGCTAGCTGTACTCGTTGAGCTTCAATCGTCGTTGCGAGCGTGTGTACGAGGCTGACGCTCGCTTTGGGGGCAGTCAGAGAACTCAGCACCGGCCCGGTCTCGCGAAACGCACGCGAGATCGACAACTGCAGTCAATCCCCCGCTCACCTGAGCCCACTCAGCGTGGCCTTCGGAAGAGTGTCGCGCCAATCCTACAATCCAACCAACTCCACCTCCGTAGTGTCGACTGGAGCCCTGCTGCTGCGGCTGCAGCACTCCGCGTCGTGCTAATCCAGTGTGGCCAGCGACACCGCAGCCGGTTGCTGAGTGACCTTGGTCCGCAGGGTTTCAAGTTGTCCCAAGTCAGTGCGCAGAGTGTGCACCTGCCTCGTGGCATCGATCCCGGTGATCGCTAGGAGGACTGCAGTTACTCCCTCAACGACGAGCAGAGCGAGACCCAACGCAAACGCAGTGCGACGCAGCACTACGCCCCCGTTCCGTGCAAAATGACCAGCGCTGTCTTCGCAAGAATTCGGAGATCGTCGCGCAGACTCCACTCATCGATGTACTTCAAATCAAGGCGAAGCCATTCCTCTGGATCGGCGATGCGATGACGCCCAGATACCTGCCACCAGCACGTCAGTCCGGGTTGGACTGCAAGTTTCTGCCGTTGCTCCGGTGTGAAGTGCTCAAACTCAGCCCACAGCGGGGGACGCGGACCGACGAGGCTCAGGTCGCCCTTCACAATGCTCCACAACTGGGGAAGCTCGTCGATACTGAACCGCCGCAGCAAGCGGCCAGCTCGCGTAACACGGGGATCGTTGCGCATCTTGAAGAACGGCCCGCCCATCTCATTGCTCGCCTGCAATAATGGCTTGAGATCATCGGCATTTTGAACCATCGTCCGGAACTTGTAGCTGGTCACCGGCCGGCCGTCACGCGCCGCAATATGCCAGTGGTAGAGGATCGGGCCAGGACTCGTCACGCGAACGAGGGCCCCTGCAGCCACGAGCACAGGGCTCAGCACAATCAATCCTGCCAGAGCGCCCGATACGTCCATCGCTCGCTTGATGGCGAGCTTCCAACGTGGCCTAGCACACCGGCGCGTATGTTCTCTCATCGTCTCCTCACTGCGTCTTGTTTCAGCGCTACAGAAGCGCTGTAACTCTTCTGCAGAGACCACTCACAGGGCGAGCGATCAGCATTGCATCCAACCTACGTCAGCGGTGATTGATTCTATGGTCACCGACGAGAGAGTCCAGGAGGGATGCATAGCGCTCCAAGATATGCTGCCGTTGATAATGCTCGCTGACCCACTGTTTTCCGCGGTCACCGAGGCACGCGCTCAGCGCGGGCTCCTCTTACCAGATGTTGCCATGCTGCCATGAATCCCTCCAGATCTCCTAGATGGACCACGACACCGGCGTGACTCTCCTCAAGAGCTAGCGCCGCTCCGCTCCCTTCATCGGTGAGCGCTAGCACAGGACGCCCTGCAGCCAGGTAGGTGAGCAGCTTCGGCGGGAGAACCGTCGCTCCTGCTCCCAGGCGCTCAGGGAGCAGGAGCAGGTCGGCACTCTGTTGGATGACTGGAATGCGCTCGCGCGGCTGAAGCGGGAGCAGATGAACGTTTGGCAACCATCGCTCGCGCACGAGCCGGTCGAGCCGATCGCGCTCACTGTCCGCTCCTATTAGCACCAGATGCTTCGACGGCTGTCCATCGATGGTCGCTGCGGCCTCAATGAGCAGGTCGAAGTCTTGCTTCGCACCGAGATTTCCACTGTACGGCGCAATCGATGCTGTCGCCGGGATGCCAAGGCTCCCCCTCCATTCGGGGTCTGGCCGGGCCTCTTGCAGCAGCGCGGGATCGACCCAATCCGGGAGCACCGACGCAGCTTGTTCCCGCCCGCCGCGATCCCGAACGTGGCTCGCGAGTTGCTCGCTGATGACCACGATGTGGGAAGCACGCTCGTACACCCAGCGCTCGAGCCGCTCTGCCATCTCGTAGAGTCTGCCGCGGCGCATCATCCCAACAGACAGGGCCGCCTCGGGCACCAAATCCTTGATCACAAGCATCACAGAACGCTGAGCCACCCAACCCAGGACCACCGCGGCCGCTGCGAGCTGCAGCGGTGGCGAGACGGCAAGAAAGAGATCGGCCTGCATGATAGTAGAGAATCGTGACACCACACTGAAAAGAATTGAGCTGAGGAGTTCGATTTCACCGCTGTCTCCGCCCTTCCCCAGGCGCGCATCCTCGAACCGGCTCAGGGCAACTTCGCCGCCCAGCGCCAGAACTTGCTCCTGCTGGGCCCGAGCGGCGTGGGCAAAACCCACATGGCTTTCCCATTGACAATCACAACGCCGACGGTAAAGTACACACGAGCTACTTCCCGATACGCTGGAGCGATTACCTATGCGACCACTCGTCGTGTTCGACCTTGATGACACTCTGGTTGACTATGCGGGGGCGATCGATCTCGCTCTTAGCGCTTTTGCTACGCAGCGCGGACTGTCCGAAGAAGATTTAGCGTTCTTGCGTGAAGTAAACTCAAGGCCGTTATCGGTTCACGAGTCCTGGCAGACAATCAAGACGCACTTCGGTTTCGGTGAGACGGCGGACGAGCTCGCGCTGGCCTTCGCAGCGATGGTGCCGACTCAAACCATCCCGTTCGAGGGCGTCGCGCTCGGCCTGGCCGAGCTGTTCGATGCTATGTGCTTCTGCGATGGTGACGGCCCACGCAAGCCCGAGCCGGTGGTGTTCGCCGAGGTCGCGCGGCGCACCGGCGCCGAACTCGCGGGGGCGTGGATGGTCGGCGACTCACTCCACCTCCGACATCGCGGGCGCTCAGGCCGTCGGCATGACAACGCTGTGGATCTCCGGCGGGCGGCCGGGGCCCGACGAAGGCCCACGGCCCGACTACGTCGCCCGCAGCGCCGGCGAGGCGTTCCCGATCCTGCTAGACGTGATGGGGGCATCGAACCGGTAGCTTGCCTGCGCAATGACCGCACCCGACAGGTCAGGAGCCGGCGATGACCATGCACGAGGACGAGATCGTCCTGGCCGACGCCGCCGCTCGGGCCCTGATCACGGACCAGTTCTCGCGGTGGGCACAGGAACCGATCCGTCGCATTGACTCCAGCGGGACGGTCAACGCGATCTTCCGGATCGGCGAGCGCTACGCCGCCCGGTTCCCGCTGCTAGGCACCGACCCCGACGAGACGCAGCGCCTGCTCAAGTCCGAAGCGCGCGCGAGCGCGGAGTTCGCGAAGGCCTCCCCCTTCCCGGCTCCCGAGCCCGCCGGACTGGGGCGGCCGGGCGAAGCCTTCCCGTTGCCGTGGTCCGTCCAGACCTGGCTGAGCGGGACCGACGCCAGCAAGGACGACCCCAGCGGCAGCGACGCGTTCGCCCGCGACCTCGCTACGCTGATTACCGCGCTGCGCGGCGCCGACACCCGCGGCCGCACCTTCACCGGCGATAACCGCGGCGGCGACCTGCACGATCACGACGAGTGGGTCGAGAAGTGCCTCGACAAGAGCGAGCAGCTGCTGGACGTCCCCCGGCTCACCGCGCTGTGGCAGCACTTCCGCGACCTGCCCCGCACCGACCCAGACGTGATGACGCACGGCGACCTCATCCCTACCAACGTGCTCGTCGCCGGTTGCCGGCTCGCGGGCGTGCTCGACTGCGGCGGGTTCGCCGCCGCTGACCCGGCTCTGGACGTCATCGCGGGCTGGCACCTGCTCGACGACGGCCCCCGGGCGGTCTTCCGCGCGGAGCTGGGCAGCGACGACCTCGAGTGGGAACGCAGCAAGGCCTGGGCGTTCGTGCAGGCGATGGGCGCGGTCTGGTACTACGTCGACACCAACCCGGCGATGAGCCGGATGGGCCGGCAGACCCTGGCGCGGATCGTCGCCGCGACACCGATGTGAGCCGCGGTCGCTCGCGAACGGCCTCGAGGATCGGGCAAATTCCCCGGAGACTCAATGCCGGGAAAGTTAAGGCTCGGGATTGCTGGTCAGCACCTGGGCCGGCGCGTTGGTACCCGGAGAGCAAGCGAAGGTCCGGTAAGACGGAATCGACCAAGATCACCGTCTGTGAGGACCTCCGTTACGCGCCCAGTCTGCCATCAGTGCCGCTGTCATGACTATCTCCCGGACGATCACGGTGGCGGCCGGGGTGTTCGCGCCAGGGCATCTGGGTGACCTGACCGGGGTCGTGCCGTTCGAGTTGGCCGATGCGGTGCTGGCCGAGACCCGCACGCGGGAGCTGTCAATTACGGCCGTAAGGGCGCCACGGCGTTCACGGCCAAAGGCACGTCGCTGACAGAAGACTTGCGAGTGCTCGGCGCGACGCTGTAGGCCCTCTTCCGTTGATCAGTGTCCAAGAGATCCCGGCAGCCGCTGATGATTTTCACCCGGAAGTCAGGAAATTCTCAGAGCCACACCGAAGCATCGACGGTGTCAAGGGTGTATGGGCCGGTTGTCGGCCTGCCTACGATGCCGAAGAGGAGGAGCTCCGCCAGGTCGCCGGCGATGCGGTCGGTGGGCTCGCGGCCGATCATGCGCAGGCAGAATACGTTCGTCACCATTACGGCCGCCAGACGCGGATCGACGGACGCCGCTACCAGCCCGCGACGCTGACCGTGCTCAATGATCGCCATCACCGGATCCAGCAGGGGCGCCACCTGGCGCAGATCGGTCTCCGGCCGGGCAGCGCCGCCGCTGCTGTAGGCATCGATGACCGCCGGGAGCACAGCGGCGAAGAGTGGCTGCCGTCCGCACGCCGTCTCTGCCAGGCGGGCAAAGTGGCGGCGAACTGCCCTCTCCACCGATATCTCCGCCGCCAGATCGGCCTCGGTGGCACGGACGAGTTCCCGCGCCGGCTCCTGCAGCAGATAGGCAACGATCATCGCCTTGCTGCCGAAGCGGTTATACACGGTGGCTGGCCCCACGCCTGCTGCTTCCGCAATCTTTTCGACTGCGATGGCAGTATAAGAGTGCTGCTCGAAGAGTGCGGCCGCAGCGGCCAGGATTTTGGCACGCGAACTGGCGCGCCGCCGGTCGCCAACACTGCGTCGCCAGTGCCCGGCGACCGTTGGACTTTCGTCCGACTCGTCAGTTTCGGTCACGGGAATCGCTCTGCGGGATGCTACTGTCACTGTTCACCCCCTGACTGCGTCTTGATGAACTCCTGGTAGGCGGCGAAGGCGGGTTTGGGCGTGAAATCGGCGTACATCAGGAGCGGACGGAGGCGGTGCATCTGTCTCCCCTTCCAGCAGTGAGAAACCAAGGTGGATAATTTTTTAGAGTAACTCTCGGCTGAGTCCGTTCACCGTCTGCAATGCTGCGCTCCGCCCAAATGATAGTATCTCTTATTTGTAGATGCTATAGTGCAGCGCTGAACGCGCCGATTGCTGTCGAAGACCGTGTGTTCCGCCGTGGCTGACCTTGGATCCTGGAACGGCGGGAGCGCTCGGACTCATGGAAGGAGATACTGTGGCGATGCCGGGACCATCCGGTGCGGCGACGCCGGTGACCTGGTTGGATGCGCTCGGCGGCTACATCGCCGGCATCGGCGGCGGATATGTGCTGGCCATCGCCTTGCTACCGTTTGCCCGGCAGCACCCGCTTGCCCGATTGCTGCCGAACTACCTGGCGCACTGCTGGATGCTGGCGGTGGCGCTGTGCTGGTTGCTGGTGCTGCGCCGGACCTTTCCGGTTGGGCCGCTCAGCCTCGCCGGGTTGCGCGGCTGGCGTGGTCCGCTGCTGACGCTCACTGCGCTGGTCATGCTGCTCAGCTTTGGTCAGGTAGGGCGTATGGCCGGGACACCGCCGCTGATGGCCATCGAGACAGTGCTCTTTCAAGCAGTGCTCGTGGGGGTAGCGGAGGAGTTCGTAATGCGGGGGATCGTCCAGACCGGCCTGAATCACTCCATCGCCTGGGTCGTGCGAGTCGGCGCCGCAGAGTTCAAGGGCGGCACCATCCTGGCGGCACTGCTGTTCGCGCTGACCCACCTCGTCAGCCTCATTACGCAGCCGCTCGACACAGTCTTGGGTGACGTACTCCTCGCCTTTCCGGTGGGTCTCCTGCTCGGCTATTTCTACGACCACACGCACAACGTGTGGGGCGCCATCATCGGCCACAACATCGTCGACGGCCTGAGTACGATCATCGGTTTGCTGTAGCGCCACCGCTAGGACTGTCCGCGCTCGCGTAGACCGGCTGGCGGAAGGAAGCGAGGGGAGGCCGGGATGAGGCGGCGCGGCGACAGGATCATACCAAAGGGGGGCTTCACCCTGCTTATCCAATCGATTGTTCGTCTGCGCCCCCTTCCGGTACGGATCATGCGGTTGCACCAAATACCTGCCAACCGGCGACCCATGTCCGCTCTACCCGTAGATCCTGCAGCCGGTCTGGCGTCGTAACAAGTGGGTCGCCCGACAAGACGACCAGGTCGGCTGCCGCTCCCTCGCGCAGCACACCTGCTCGACCTTCCATGCCCAACGCCTCGGCGGCGGTGCTTGCCCCACGCGGTCGGGAGATAACTGCCCAGTCGCCCAGAGCACGACATCGCGGCTGGCCTGGAGCTGGTCGCTAAACCAGCGGGAAAGGTCCATAGCTTGATTCCTCCGAAGGCCTACTGTCCCGATATCAGAAGCTCAGCAAGCGTAGCAGACACTGCTCGGCCCAGGGGATAGGCGCTGCCGCTGGTAAGCGCTGCCGCCACGGCACGGCGTTCCGGGCAGGTGCCCGCATGGGTTCCCGCAATCAGGACGCCCCCCAGGACATCGCCGCCGATGATAAGGTCGGCCGGTGCGTCTCACTGCCTCCTTCATCGCCCCTTCATGGTCGCAGGCCACGCTAGGCCGGTATGGTTGCTGCGCGCTGGACCCTCTCGTGTCCTGCGACGCGTCTGTGCTGGACATCGCCGTCATGGACAGTAAGGAGTCTGTGCATGTCCCGTCTCAAGCTTGTTCTGGTTCTGCTCCTCGTCCTCCTGATCGGCGCCAGCCTGGTGGCGCATCAGCGCGGCGTGCTGGCGACCAAGCCCGCAGCGCCGACCCCGAAATATGTCTCGGTGGTCGTCAAGACCGGCACGGTCATCGTGACCGCCAAGGCCAATGGGGCCATCGCCACGCCGATTCCGGACATCGTTACAGCGCCGGTTGCCGCCACGCTCACCAAGATCCTGGTCGTTCCCGGCCAGCAGGTGCAAGCGGGCCAGTCCATCGGCACGATGAGTACGGCGGCGCTCGATACCGCCGTCACTCAGGCCCAGCTCACCTTGACGGCGGCCCAGAGCAAGCTCGCTGCCCTCCAGGCCGGGCCACGCCCGGAAACGGTCATGCAGGCCCAGGCTGCCATCACCCAGGCGCAGGCGACGCTGGCGAGTGACCAGGCCAAACTGGCCGCCCTCCAGGCCGGGCCACGTCGCCAGACGCTCATCCAAGCCCAGGCACCCGTGGCCCAGACGCAGGCGACGCTGGCGAGTGACCAGGCCAAACTGGCCGCCCTCCAGGCCGGGCCACGACTGCAGGTCGTGGCGCAGGCGCAAGCTAAGGTAGCCCAGGCGCAGGCCACACTCAACGCCGACCAGCAGAAGGCGACTGGCACGATTGCCGGCCTCCAGGCGGCGTTGACCGGCGCCCAGAAGAAACTGGCGGCTACTCCCCAAAATGCCCGTCTGGCGACGGCCCAGGCGCAAACCGATGTGCAAAAGGCCAAGGACGCGCTGTTCGCCGCGCAGACCAGCCGGGACGGCACCTGTGGCAACCCTACCAAGCCGGCCTACCAGTGCCAGGGCGCCAACGCCCAGGTGAACAGCGCCACCGACAGTCTCGCCGCGGCACGAACGAAGCGTGCCCAGGTGACCGCTCAGACGAAGGCCATGCTGGCCAGTGACCAGACGGCCGTCGATCAGGCCGCCGCCGTCCTCAAGCAGGCGCAACAGGCGCAGGCGGCGACGCTGACCCAGGACCAGACCGCCGTCATGGCGGCGGTCGCGGCCTTGTCGCTCGCCCAGCATCCGTACACAACCACCGACCTGCAGCAAGCCCAGGCGGCGGTGGCGAACGACGAGGCCGCCGTCAATGCGGCCCAGGCGGGGCTCTCGCTGGCCCAACACCCCTACACGGCCACCGACATCCAGCAAGCCCAGGCGGTCGTGACGCACGACCAGGCGGCAGTGACCGCTGCCCAAGCGGCACTCTCCCTGGCACAACACCCTTACACCGCAGCCGACGTGCAGCAGGCGCAGGCCACGGTGGCGCAAGCGACGGCCGCTTTGCAGGTCGCCCAGGCGCTTCGCCAGCAGGCCAAGCTGGTAAGTCCGGTAAGCGGTGTGGTCATCACGACGCCGACCGCCGCCGGTAGCTACGTCAAGGCCGGCGCCAGCGTGGCCACGATCGCACCGCTTGGGGTTAGCATCGCTAGCGTCAATGTCAGCGAGTTCGATGTCCGCACGATGGCGCTTCACGACGCGGCGACCGTCAAGGTGGATGGTTTTCCTGGTCGCAAATTCAAAGGGACGGTCACCAGCATCGCAGTACTACCGGTCACCTTACAAGGTGTCGTGTTCTACCCCGTGTCGGTGACGCTCCAGAACCCGAAGCATCTGGTCCTGCGTCCGGGCATGAGCCTGCGGGCGACTATCACGACCCAGGTCCGCAGTAACGTCAAGGTGCTGCCGACGGCAGCCATCGGCCAGCAGCAGGGTACCGAGGCCGTGCAGGTACCCGTGGTGGGCAAGCAGCCGACCTGGAAACTGGTCCAGGTGGGGGCGCAGAACGGCCGGTGGACGGAGATCCAGAGCGGCCTACCGCTCGGCGCCACCGTCCTGATCGCCCAGTCTGCCGCCGCCGGAGTGCCGCCTGGTGGCGGGGCGAGTGCGACGGCCACGCCGGCCGGTGCGCCACCAGGTATCGGCGTGCCGAAGTCGTCCGGTGGCCAGCAGGGCCAGCACTAGGCGTGCCGGCAGGGAGGAGGAACGCACTATGGTGCCGGTGATCAGCACGGTGGCTCTAACTAAGACCTACCGGAGTGGCGAGTTTGCCGTCCCGGCGCTGGCGGATGTCGATGTCGAGATCACAGCCGGGGAGTTGGTCAGTGTCACCGGTCCCTCCGGCTCCGGTAAGTCGACCTTCCTGCATCTACTGGGCCTGTTGGATCGCCCCAGCGGAGGGCGCTACGCCCTGGAAGGGTACGAGGTACAGGGCCTGGCGCCGCGCGAACTGGCGCGGGTGCGCCGGGAGCGGCTGGGCTTCGTCTTTCAGAGCTTCAATCTGCTCGCCCGCACCAGCGCCCTCGAGAATGTCGAACTGCCGCTACTCTATGCCGGTGTCGGCGTCAAGGAGCGCCGTCGCCGGGCGATAGCAGCGCTCGCCGCCGTCCACCTCGAGCAGCGCTTACATCACCGTCCGAACGAGCTGTCCGGTGGGGAGCAGCAACGAGTGGCCATCGCCCGCGCCCTAGTCAACCATCCGGCCGTGCTGCTGGCCGACGAGCCTACCGGCAATCTGGACACACGGACCAGCGCCACGGTACTCGAGTTGCTGCGGCGTTTCAATCAAGAGCAGGGACTCACCATCGTTCTGGTGACACACGACGCTCAGATCGCCGCCTTCACGCCGCGCCAGTTGCAGTTCCGCGACGGGGCACTCATCGCCGACACGCGGCAATTCACGCAGAAACAGGAGGTACCGGTGTGAAACTTTGGATCCTCGTTATGATCGCCGTGCGCTCGCTCACGGGGAATCCTACCCGTTCCCTCCTGACCATGCTGGGAGTGATCATCGGGGTCGCGGCCGTCATCAGTACGGTCTCCATCGGCACTGGGGCACAGGCGGACATTGCCAAGCGCGTAGAACAGCTCGGCGCTAACCAGCTCATCGTCAAGGGCGCTAAAGTGAAGGTGCAAGGCGTGAGCACGACGACCAACGGCATCACTCTCACCCCGCGCGATGTTCAGGCGCTCGGCGCCTTGCCGGGCGTGGTGGCGGTCGTGCCGTCGAGCAACAAGGACTTCCATGTCCAGGCGGGTCGCAAGAATACGGGGACGACGATCATCGGTACCGTACCGGTCTTTGCTCCGGTCGGCAACTATCACACCGTTGCCGGGCGTTTTCTTACCACTGCCGACCTGACCGGCTATCGTAACGTCGCTGTGCTCGGTCAGCGGCCGGAGCGCAAGCTCTTCGGCGGCGTCAACCCGGTCGGCAAGCACATCACGATCAATGGCTTGACCTTCTCTGTCATCGGTCTGCTAGGACCGAAAGGCGTAATCGGGCAAAATGATCTCGATGATCAGATCATCATCCCGCTCTCTCTCTACCAGCGCATGCTGTCCGGGGGCACGCAGAATGCCGAGCGGGCGGTGGTGCAGGTCCAATCCAGCAGTCAGTTGCCGGCCGTGACGGGCGAGATTGATGCGCTACTCCGCCAGCGCCACCACATCACAGGCAGCGCCAAGCCCGACTTCAAGATCAAGAATCAGTTGAGCGTACTCAACGCGGCGCGCAGTGTTACAACGAGCCTCACGTACCTCATCGGCGGTCTGGCCGCCGTCTCGCTGGTGGTGGGCGGTATCGGCATCATGAACATCATGCTGGTAGCCGTGGCGGAGCGCACCCGGGAGATCGGGACCCGCAAAGCCATCGGGGCGACGGACGCAGCGCTGTTCGGGCAGTTCGTCGTGGAAGCGACGGTGCTCAGCGTCCTGGGAGGCTGCTTGGGCATCCTCGGTGGCATCACGGCAGCGCGCATCATCACTCAGCTCGCCGGCTGGCGCACGCTGGTAGCACCCGGATCCATCCTACTGGCCGTCGCGGTCTCCCTGGCAGTGGGCATCTTCTTCGGCGTCTATCCAGCCACCCGGGCAGCCCGGCTCGCTCCAATCGACGCCCTGCGCCATGAGTAGCCCTCGCTAGTGGATCGGCGCGGACGTACAGCACGCTCAGCGTACGTTCCTATCTATATGTGGGGTGAACGGAAGGGGACGGACTACGTTGGGGCCTCCGGCAGTGACCGACCAAAAAACGCCCGCGTCTGCCTCCCGCCAGCGCACCATCGATAGCCGAACTGCTGCGCCGCCGGGGGACCGGTGAGCGCCCATGGACGAGGGAACGGCGCCCGGGGGCCAGGCCCATAGGAGTGGGCAGGATTTGGCAAGGGAGAAGGCGCAGCCGACAATCGCGGGCGAATGAGAATCCGTGATGATCAGAGGCGACCGATGCCCTCCCCGGAGGAAGTGTATCTGCTGGTGTAGGCGTGGGTGATAGTGATGGGCTTGGCAGGGGTGAGTGGTAGTGGGCCTGGGCGGGTTTGACCTAGGGCCCGCTTCGCGCCGCTGGTCTGCGACCTGATGGCGCAGGCCGCCTACTGGTGGCCGGCCGGGACGATGCCCCATCTGGTGGTGGATCGGGGCTTCCCGAGCGGCCTGCTCCAGCCCTGATTCGCCGCCACCCTCCAAGACGGCGCCACCCGCATCGCCACCGCCGACGACCGCACCCCTGCGCTGCTCCCCACGCCCAGCGCTCCAGCAGGTCGCCTAACAACGCCACGCTGCACCACCGACGGAAGGAGAGCTGCTTACGAAAATCAAGCCCACTCCTATGGGAACAGCTCCCTGGAGAGCCGGCCTAGTCGTCACGACCCGACAGCAAAAGCGCCAGTGATCCCACACCAGACTAGCGAACACACGAGGATGATGACAACATCCCGGAGGCGGCACCAGGCGCGGGAGGAGTAATGCCAACCATCGGCGCCCCCAGACCATCGGCACGTCATCGCGGAAGCGGCGATGACGTTAGGGACACCTTGGCCTACATCGCCTCCAGATGGGCCACGGGACTGCTGCGCCGGTGCTGGGCCACGAGGTCGCTGGCCAAGAATCGGGTGTAGCGGACGGCGGTGTCCTGATCCGCGTGGCCGAGCAGGTCCTGCACAGCTTACGTGTTGGAGCCGTGGACGAGCATCGACTCAGCGAACGCGTGGCGGACGCCGGTAGGCGTAGCGACAGAACTGGACGGTGGCCGGCGAGCGGCGTAACTCCATCCAGGCCAGGTGTGCCGCCGCCAGGTTGCTGATCGTGCTCTTCATGTGCCCGTTTCCTCTCTCCGTTCAAGTGAACAGGAGCGGGAGAAGCGGTCACTTAGGCGCGGATAAGAGAGCCATTTTGCCCGACGACCGGGCACTTGTCGGGCTGGTGCGATTCGAACGCACGACCACTTGAACCCCATTCAAGTGCGCTACCAAGCTGCGCCACAGCCCGGGGAAATGACACCTAGCGATGCGAGCCTCTCGCTGCTGACAGTATAACCAGTCGCCCTTGCCGGGGCAATCCTGAAAGTCACCTCGTGTGTTGTGTTGTCCTGCATCAGTCGCTCGCTAGCGCAGCGCGCCGCACAGACTGTGTAGGATTGATACGACGCAACGAAAGAGGAGGAGATCCATACCATGACTGCATCTGCTCAGCGCCCTCTGCGAGTCGCTATCATCGGCACTGCGGCTCGTTCCGACTATCTCTATGGCCCTCTCGTCAAAGCACTCTCCCAGGAGGTCGAGCTCGTGGCCGTCTGGGGCCGCAGTGAGGCATCTGCCCTCCGCCTTGGCGCTAGTCTGGGAGTTCCACATTTCACGAGCCTGGCCCAGCTCATATCCAACACAGCCCCCGAGATCGGGATCGTCTCCGTGACGGCGTCTGCCAACGGCGAGGTGGGCCTGATGGCGGTGGAGCACGGGTTGCACGTCTTGCTTGAGACTCCGATTGCGCAGAAGCTCAGTGATGCCGACGCCATTGTGGCTTCTGCCACACACCACGGCCTCAAGGTCGAGGTCGCGGAACAGTTCCACCGCCGTCCTTACGAGCAGATCAAGCTTGCTCTCCTCGCTACTGGACTGTTCGGGCGCGTTCATACGTCTTTCAATGACTTCGCCGGGCACGGATATCACGGGATGAGCGTGCTGCGCAGCTATCTAGGCTTCGGCACCCGACCCCTTCAGGTTACAGGTGCCGTTCGTACCTACCCGCTGTCGCCTTACACCTCCCAGGCTCGTAACACAACTGGGCCCCGCTCCGAGACACAGGAACACGGCATTATCGAGTTTGAGGGTGACCGGCTCGGAGTCTTCCACTGGACGAGCGTAGGCTACGATTCGCCCTTGCGTTGGTGGCGAAGCAGCCGCTTCCTGGCAGAGCGTGGCATGGGTATCACGGTCGGTGTGGGTCTCGACGTCGAGGAGCGTCTGGCGCTCCTAGCTCCTGGAGGTGAAGCGCCGCTGTTCATTACTGTTCAGCGCCGCTGGGAGCGTGTCGACGGAGGCGCGCTTATCTCAATGGTCGCCCACACAGGCGATCCAGAGCTTCCCATCGTCAGCTGGAGCAACCCGTTCGCTCCGGCAGTGAAGGGACACGGTAGGCAGTGGCACGACGATGAAATCGGCGTCGCCGGCTGCCTCATGAGCCTCGTCCAAGCGGTCCGCACCGATGGCGACCCCACGTATGGGGCAGCGCAGGCACGGCTCGATCAGGAGCTCATCTTGGCCCTTCGACTGTCTTCTCGCGAGGGAGGCCGGCCGGTCCAGCTACCTCTTGACCCGGATACCGTCGTCTAACACTGTCGCGTTACCGGTAGAGTGGAGTCACTCACCCCGGTCGCTCTTGGTCATCAGTCGTGGCGACGCTCCGGCAACGGCTCGTGGGCAAACCGTCTGAGCTCAGACGCGACGCTCGCTGTGACTATATTCCATAGGCGCTTGCCAAGCTCTGCGGAAGCTTTGCTCGAACGTTCGGTGTATCCGTCGATGAGACTCATCTCACCGGGACGCTGAAGGAAGTAGCTTGTGCTCTGCGTGGCAGGATCGTCTACGGCTCGCGGCGCTTTGGGCGCGGCAATGAATGCTGCAAACCTCTCGTGGCCGTCGAGAACGTGGAGGAGCGAAGCCTCGAAGTCTCCGGCGTGCCCTGGGATTCGCAGCTCATCCGTCAGTCCTGCAGCGCGCAGGTCCGGGAGTGCCAGCGTCCAGTACGCGGCGGCGCCGGCCAGGACTCGATGAGCGATCGCGACTTCTCTGGCTGCAACGCGCACCAACTCTTCGTTCCCACCGTGACCGTTCAGAAAGAATACGCGGCGGAAGCCGGACGCGGCCGCGCTCTCCCCTACCTCACGGAGCACGGCCAGCAGTGTACCGGCCTTGAGCGAGAAGACGCCTGGAAACGGACGGTGATGGAGCGAGTAGCCGTAAGCAACACTGGGAGCTCGAATGAGCTCGATGCTTTCGTCCTGCTGCGTCGCCAGCTTTACTGCCTCGGCCGTGATCGCCTCGCACAGCAGCGTGTCGGTACCGATGGGCAGGTCAGGTCCGTGCTGTTCGATAGCTGCTACTGGAACCACGAGCGCCGCCTTGGTGGCGAGCGCTTCGACGTGGGAGCGCGAGAGATCCGCCAGATAGTGCCCTGCCATCTTCTGGCTCTCCGTTCTTGTGACTAGCAGCCTCGCGAGAACTGGTCGGTATCATACGATAGCGGGCCGGCTTAGGAATGGCCACCGCTTGATCGTGCGAGTCATACTGACAGGAACAGACCGGTGCAACAAGACGATCAACCGCAGGTGCGAGCGGCGTATACGCGCCTAGTGGCCGAGGCCGGCAACTTTCTGGAAGATGGCGCTACGGAGGATCTCCTGGCACGTGTTGCAGATGTCCAACGAGCTGTCGCCACCCTCCGTGCCTCACCACTCACCTACGAAGACGCTCCAGCGTGGGCTCGACCACTTCCAGAGGCACATCCGGTCGCAGTAGAGGCGCCCAAGGCTCCAGTAGCGCCACTCCCGGGCCCGCAGCCAGGAGATCGCCTGGAACAGCTCTTCTTTGCACCGGTGTGGCAGCTGGCAGATTGGATCCGTTCAGGCCGAACGTCACCTGATGAGCTCACGGAGATGACGCTGGACCGGCTTGCGCGACACGGTCCAGCTCTCAATGCTCTGGCCCATCTCCTTCCAGAGAGAGCTCGTGCCGAGGCGGCGGCCGCGGCGTGCGATCTTCGTCAGGGGCGTGACCGCGGCCCGCTGCACGGCATTCCCTTCGGCGCCAAGGACCTGCTCGCCACAGCCGGATCACCCACGACCTGGGGCGCTGCGCCACTCCGGCACCAGCAGTTTCCCTATGATGCCGCGGTGTTGCGGCGTTTGTCTCAGGCAGGTAGCGTGCTCGCGGCAAAGCTTGCGATGGTTGAGCTTGCCGGCGGGGCCGGTTACGACCGTCCTGAGGCCGCGTGGACCGGGCCTGGCGTCAATCCTTGGCGCACGGATCGCTGGAGTGGCGGCTCATCGAGTGGCACTGGATCGGCTGTTGCGGCTGGACTGGTCCCCTGGGGCATAGGTACGGAGACTTGGGAATCGATTCTCACGCCGTCGGCCTTCTGTGGATTGAGTGGCCTCAGACCTTCGCTAGGGCGTGTCGATGGTCGGGGGGCAATGGTGTTGTCCTGGACGCTGGATAAGATCGGCCCGATGTGTCGCGATGCCTTTGACTGTGGCCTCGTGCTCGAGGGCATGACGGCGCCATTGCCAGGCGCACAGGGCGAGCATTCCTGGAGATTCACTCCACAACCTGATCGTCCTTTTCACTTCGCGCTCGTGCGGGATACCACTCTAGGGCTTCATCCTGACGTGGCTTCGTGCTTCGAGCGGGCCCTGGAGACAGCCGGTACGCTTGGCACCATTACCGAGATTGAGCTGCCCTCACACCCGATCCTGGAGACGACTCAGGTGATTCTGTGGGGTGAGATGGGTGGCGCCTTCGACGACTTCCTGCGGTCGACCCGTCCCCAGGAGCTAACCGCTCCCGAAGACCACTATCGCGCCTACGCCAATCTGACGGTGACCGCCAGCGATTACCTCCGCGCGCTCCGTCTTCGTGGGAAGATCATGTCGTCGACGGTATTGTCACTGGCAGACTTCGATGCGGTTATCTATCCGGCAGTTGCGGGTGAGCCAGCGCTCCTCGATCAGCGTTTCAGTGAGCAGCCATGGCGCAGCGACGCCCGGATCTCTCGTACTGTCGCCGCCCTGGGGTGCCTCGCTGGCTTGCCAGCGATCACCGTGCCCATGGGTTTCACCAGTTGTGGCTGTCCTGCTGGTCTCGCCTTTCTCGGGAGCTTCGGAGCCGAGAACGCGATCCTCGACGCTGCCATCGCCTATCAACGGTGTACTGACTGGCATAGACAACATCCGAGCTGGGCGTAGCGGATCTATGACTGTTGCGCTGTCACCGTGGCTCTGGCCCCTTGCATTTATCGCAGGTCTGGTGTCGTTCTTCTCCCCGTGCACCTTCCCGCTGCTTCCTGGGTACCTATCCTTCATTACCGGCTTCAGCGTGAGCGAGGTCGGCTCCCAGGGCAAGCGCTGGGCCTCTCTGCGGGCCTGCCTCTTATTTGTTCTGGGCTTCACACTGGCTTTCAGTGCGCTGGGAGCCTCCGCCTCAGCCGTAGGCAGCGCCCTTGATGAGGTACGCCCAGTGTTGGAGAAGGTCGCCGGCATCTTCATTCTCGTCATGGCAGCGTTTCTCATCGGTATCGTCAAGATTCCCGCAATGCAGGGAGAGTGGCGCTGGCGTGGTCTCTCTCGTCCTGGTGGCGCTGCCGGTGCCGTCTTTCTGGGAGCAGCATTCGCACTGGGCTGGACACCCTGCATCGGCCCAGTGTTGGCCGCGGTGCTGGCGGTGGCAGGGACGCAGGCGCAGGCCGCTCAGGGCGCTCTCTTGCTCGCACTATATGCCATGGGCTTGGGGCTGCCTTTCGTCGTAGCTGGCGCTTACTTTGCCCACGTTGCCGCCTCTTTGCGCGCCCTCCGGCGGTTCTTGCCGCTCTTCAGCTACGCAGGCGCTGCAATGCTCGCCATCATGGGTGTGCTGCTCCTCTCCGATCACTGGCTCCAGCTCATGGCCCCGCTCCTGCAGCTCTATGGGCGGTTGAACTGGCCTTCGCTATAGGCAACAGCGCGGCTGCACTTCGGAAGACCGGCTGTAGGGGAGCTGCTCTTCTGCCCGCTCTCCCCGGTATTTCCCTCCCTGAGCAATCTTCAGCACGCGGGTGCGCAAGTTCAACTCGGGCCGGGAGCCATCTGGTCAGTGCGTCATGTGACGGAGATGGTCCCGGATCGCTTCACTTACCTCACCGGTTGTCGCTCTTCCTCCGAGATCCGGAGTCAGCACGCGGCCATCTCTCGTCGTCGCTTCCAGGGCGGCCATGAGCAGCTTGGCTTCCGCTTCAAGACCGAGGAAATCCAGCATCATCTGGCCTGCCCACACAGCGGCAATCGGGTTGGCTATACCCTTGCCGGCGATGTCGGGAGCTGAGCCATGGACCGGCTCAAACATCGAAGGATGCTGTCGTGTAGGATCGATGTTGGCACTGGGTGGAACGCCCATCGAGCCCTGTAGGGCGCCGCCAAGATCGGTGAGAATGTCCGCGAACAGGTTTGATGCCACGATGACGTCGAGCGTCTCGGGGTTGGTGATGAAGCGTGCTGCGATCGCATCGACGTGGTATTGAGTGGTGCGTATCAGCGAGTACTCCTTGGCGACGGCGCGGAACACCTCGTCCCAGAAAACCATGTTGTACTGCATGGCATTGGATTTGGTCACGCTCGTGACCTGGCGACGCCCTGTGCGCACGGCATAGTCGAAGGCGTACCGGATGATGCGCTCCACTGCCGTCCGCGTGAATACGATGCTCTGGATCGCGACCTCGTAGGGC
This sequence comes from Chloroflexota bacterium, assembly GCA_023381895.1. Next base: position 8,301 of record JAMCTA010000029.1, on the reverse strand, counting down.
TGGCCCACGTGAATCCGCCCTCCTGCACCAGCGTACTCACCCTCGGTGTTCTCACGGATGCACACGAAGTCGATGTGTTCCGGCCCTTTGTCACGCAATCGGCCCGGGAGTCCGGGAAGTAAGCGAATGGGCCGCACATTGACGTACTGCTGGAAGTGCTTGCGGATTGGCAAGATCATGCCCCATAGGGAGACGTGATCAGGTACGAGCGCAGGGAAGCCGCACGCGCCAAAATAGATGGCTGGGAAGTGAGCGAGCTGGTCAAGCGCGTCGTCCGCCATCATGGTGCCGTGCTTCAGGTAGTACTCGCAGCTCCACGGGAAATGCTGATACTCGAAACGAAAGCTCTGCGTGATCTCGCCAAGGAAGTCGAGCGTCTTGATACCCTCTTCAAGGACGTCGACACCAATGCCATCTCCGGGAACGACTGCTATCGGATAATGCTGCACTCACACCCTCCCCCACTACAGGGGCCGATTGTAGCGCGGATTTACCGGAGGCTTAGGCTCGGTCTTGCTGACCCAGTGGGGGCGATGTTCGGCTGCCCAGTCGCGGCGTACATAGCCCAAGAGCATTCCTCGCAGCGATTCGCGGGTTGGAGGGTAGATGTTCAATGCCATGATCACGCCCGAAGCAAAAAAGATGAGCAGACTTCCCAACGTGAAAGCAGCGTTGACCTTCTATTTGCCAGCGTAAGCGTGCTCGCTGTCGATGAGGCCGGATAGCCACTGTTGATCGTCGCTGCTCTACTCGTCGATTTCGTGTAGGTCATGAGCCACCGATTTTCGATCATCGAGAAGAGCAATCAGTCCGGGCAGTGTCACGATCAGAAAGGTTGACGCAAGGTGCACCTGTCGCACCAAGAAGCCCGAGGGATCTATGACGCTCAGGAAGGGCAGGTACATGCTCAGCTCAGTAGCAAGAAATAAGAGAAAGAAGGTGGCATAGACCCAACTGCATCTAGAGTGATTCGCTTACTTCGTTAGAGTGTAGATGCAGCTAGCCGGCGACAGGACTGTTCTCCCGCCCACTCTTAAGAAGCTCTGAGGCAACAGTTCAGTGACCTCCTGCCGTTGGGCCTCGTCCGGGGCGGAAGCCCGGCGACAGAACCGTCGCGATGGTCGCGGCTTCCCTGTTACGGACTGCTCGAGCTGCCGCCGGGAGGTCTGCCATCAGGTCGCGCGGCACACGAAGGATCCCGTTGGCATCGCCATGGAGAACGTCGCCCGTACGGATGTGTACGCCGGAGATGGTCACGCCGGCCCCCACGTCGAAAATGAGCGGATTACCGTGTGCCACGACGAGACCAGCGGCAAAGAACTGGAACCCACCAAGCGCTCGGACTTCGTGAAGGTCACGAACGCCACCATCGGTCAGGAGACCGACCGCGCCGAGACGCTTCATCGTCGTAGCCATGACCTCGCCGCAGTGGCAAGAGTGCAGCCGATCGTTACCAGCATCTTCAATGACGACGATCTTCGGCCCGGGTACTGACGCCAGCGCCTCCCACAGCTCGTTGAGCCCCCGTTCCCCTCTCCTGCCTTCTGTGGTGCTATCGCCACGACAGGTCACGGCGTAGCCACACACAGGTGGTAGCTCCGGATACAGCGTCCGGATGTCATAGCCAGCGAAGTGCCCCAAACGGGGGTAGCGGTTGAAAGTCTCCATTGCGTTCGCGATGGTAGGACTGTCGACGGATGCGAGGGCAAGCAACTGCTCTTCAGGCACAGCCATGAAGGATAGCGACACTTCCATCTCCATTTCACTGTGTTCGACGCGCTGCAGCCGATGGTACGGCGGAGCCGTTCGAGGGCCAGTAGGCTTTCCGGCATCTTGATTCGCACTGGACACAGAGTAGCGATACTACGCGGTGAGCTCGGCGATTGCAGCTGCGGTGCGCCGTATCTCCTCCTCAGTGTTGAAGAAACCGGTAGACATCCGACAGAACGGAGCTCCGGGAATCGAGCGGACGATGATGCCGCGCTCCGCCAGGAGCGTTACCAGCGCCTTGGGGCCGCCAGAGCGGAGTGCGAAGGCCACGAGTCCCGCATGTTTTTGCGGCGTTACGACGCTGACGCTCCTAACTCCTGAGAGCTCCGCGATCGCAAGAGCAGCAAGAGCGTGGTTGCGCTCGTAGATCCACGAGAAGCCGACGTCGTTGGAAAGCCAGCGCAAGCTCTCGTTGAGCCCGGCAAAGTCGGCGGCATTCTGTGAGCCAACTTCAAAGCGTCGCGCTGCATCATACGGCACGAATTCTCGCTCACTATGCGAGAAATCCTGCGAGTAGTAGCCTACCCAGCTATTGTTGAGCGCGTTCCACATTCCGTCACGGATGTACAAGGCTCCAGTGCCTTCTGGGCCGCACAGCCACTTTTGTCCTGGAATGGCGTAGTAGTCGATACCGAGATCATCGAGTGCGAGGGGAATGGCGCCGGCACTCTGGGCACCATCGATCAGCACGGGTAGGTCCGCCTGGTGAGCTGCGGCGACAATGGGTTCCAGTGGATAGAGTGCACCGGTGGCATAGGACACGTGAGACAGGGCCACGAGCTTCGTCCGGCTCGTGATAGCCTTCTGCACCAGCTCCGGAACGCGTTCCGGAGCTCCTCCGTCAACCTCGACGATGCGCACACCACGATGCTGCCGCAGATTCGCGAGAGGAGCGAGCAGACTGACGTGCTCGGCATCCGTTGTGATGACCTCATCATCTTGATTCCAGTCCATGCCGCTCAACACGATGTTGAGTCCTTCGCCCGTGTTGTGCGTGAGGGCGATCTCCCGCTCCGTTGCCCCCACCAGGCGAGCGAGTTGAGACCGCGTTCCTTCGCGTAATGCCGAGTGCCTCTGGTAGCTCTCGGTGGTGATGCGTCCGAGCCTCACATCGCCATCTAGCGCTTCTTGCATCGCTACCAGCGACGGCAGTGGGAGAGGACCGCACGTGCCAGTGTTGAGGTAAACCTGATCCAGCGTTGCTGGAAGCTGTTCCCGGATCGCGTGTAGCTTCTCATCCATAGCTGCCATACACCTCCCGCGCAGTATTCTAGCGAGTGACGCCGAAGCAGTGTGGAGTTGTCTCCGTCAGTGGAAAGACGGTAGAGGTGAGCGTGTGAAAGTCGATTTGGTCTGCCGTCCAGCGCGCGGCTCCAGCGGTGTGGGGCGCTACGCGTCAAGCCTCCATCAAGAGCTGCAGAGTCTCGGTATCGAGGCTGAGTTAGTCTATCCTCTGCCGCTGCCCCTTGCGCTCGGTCAGCTGGCCAGACGCTGCGGACTTGACGCCAGCTCGTTCTTCAGCTCCTATCCCTTTCGCGTGGCTTACCGCTCGGGCGCGCTTCGTCACTTGACGGCCCAGCAGTTTGCGACGGCACTCCTGACCGAGCCGGCAGACGTGATTACCGTGCACGACTTGTTCCCTCAGGATGCGCCACGAGGAGCCGGTGCAGCTGTGGCGCGAGTCCTGGATGCATTGGGGCACGCAGCATTGAGGCGCTCGCGTGCAGTAGTGGTGGATTCTGCCTACACTGGGCAGCAATTGCGCCAGCGCCGTCTGGTGAGGGAAGATCGCCTTCACGTCGTTCCCCTTGGAGTAGATCTCCGGCAGATGCATCCGCAGGAGGATCCGGGTTCGGTGTTAGAGCGTCTCGGTGTGGATCGGCATCAGCCATTCGTGCTGTACGTCGGTACCGAAGCCCCTCGGAAACGGGTAGACCTAGTGCTGTGGGCTCTTGGCGCTCTCAAGCTGCGGACCGGCTCCGCTCCCACACTGGTGAAGGTAGGGGCACCTGTGTACGTCGAGGCCCGCCGCCGCCATCGTGTGCTCACGCAAGCCTGGGGAATCGCTGCACAAGTCGTGTGGGCTGACCACGTGTCTGATGAAGAGCTCGCTGCTCTGTACAGCGCTGCCTTATGCTACGTAAGCGCGTCGGCCGAAGAAGGCTTCGGCCTTCCTTTGCTCGAGGCTTTGGCTTGCGGGTGTCCGGTGCTCTGTTCGGGGATCCCGCCGCACCGGGAGATCTGCGGCGAAGCGGCCCACTACGTTCCGCCAGCCAGCGACGGATGGGAATGGGCGGCTCACCTCGCCCTCGCACTCGATTCATTCGCGAGTCAGGGTAAGCATCTGCGCGAGCGGGCGCGAGAGCGCGCCCTTGCGTTCTCCTGGCGGCATACGGCGGAGAGAATGGTCGAGGTCTACGAATCGGTATGTTAGACTCACGGTCAGAGACTGCACCATGTTTCACGTGAAACACTGGCGGCACTGTGCGGCCGCGGACCTCCCGCACCCAGCAAGCCCAGCGACTGGAGTCGCGGGCTACGGTCAGTGAAGTCCGTCCACGCGGGCTGGGGGAGCCGCGACTGCGGTCGCCAGCAGCCCTGACAAGGAGCACCAGCCTTGCTGAATGCACCACTACGTGCTACGCCTTCTGAAACAGCTCGCTCACGGACTCGTCACGATGGATGCGCAGGATGGCCTGAGCAAACAGCGCAGCGACAGAGACGACGCGAATCTTGCCACCGCGTGCCGCCACAGCCGTCGGCAGCGTATCCGTGACCACGACGTCAGTAAGCGGGGATGCGCGAAGCTGGCGCACGGCGTCCCGCGCAAACACCCCGTGAACGGCCGCACAACCTACTCGCTTCGCGCCATGGTCAAGGAGAAGACGGCAGGCCTCGAGCATCGATCCTCCAAGTCCGATCAGATCGTCGAAGAGGACAACACTCTTCCCCGCCGGATCGCCAATGATGTGCCGTGCCACAACGTGCTCAGAGTCGAGCCGCTCTTTGTCAACGATGATGAGATTGGCTCCGAGGCGGTGGGCGAACTCGCTCACACGCTTCACTCGCCCCACATCTGTTGTGGCGACGACCGTGTCTACCTCACTCCATCTCGAGAATTCGTGCACAAGCAACGGCAGGGCCGTGAGCTGGTCGGTCGGACAGTTCATGAACCCCTGAATCTGTCCGGCGTGCAGATCCATGGTGAGGACGCGGTCTGCTCCCGCTGCTTCGAGCAAGTTGGCCACTAGACGCGCCGTAATGGAAATACGTCCGCGGTCCTTCTGATCAGACTGACCATAGAAGAAGAAGGGGATCACAGCAGTGACACGATGTGCCGACGCTCCCTTGAGCGCGTTAATCAACATGAGCAGCTCAACGAGGTGGTCATTAACTGGTGCCGTCGCCGTTTGCACCACGAATACGTCACAACCGCGTACGTTCTCCTCGACCCGCACGAACGTGCAGTCGTTGTAGTACTTCGTGAGCTCCGCCCGGCCGAGTCCAATGTCCAGACTCTGACAAACTGCCGTGGCGAACTGCTGTGCCGAGCTTCCCGCAAACACCTTCAGGCGATCGCTCACCACCAAGCCTTCCCTGACCCATGGAGGAGCACGCTCCAAATCCACACCGATGCACGTTTCACGTGAAACACACTACCGGCCTGCAACATAGGCCGTCTGTCCACGTGGCGATGCTGCCCCGGCCAACACACCTCCCTCGAGCTGGGCGATGCCCGTGACCTGTCCGTGAGTCCAGTCCCCATTGACCACCACATCGTGCCCCATGGACTCCAGCTCCTGACGGACACCGCTGTCGATGCGTCCCTCGACCGCCAGTCGTAGCGGCTGGACGTTGCGCGGATAGAACGAATCCCGCAGATGCAGCGTGTGGAACGTCGGCGCCTCTACCGCACTCTGCACGTCCATCCCAAAATCGACAACGTTCAAGAAGAACTCAAGCGTCCACTGATCTTGCTGATCTCCACCCGGAGTGCCGAACGCCAGCCAAGGACGGCCATCCCTCAAGACCAGCGACGGAGTAAGCGTCGTCCGCGGGCGCTTTCCGGGCTGGAGGACGTTCGGATGTTCTGGTTCCAGCACAAACATCTGCCCCCGTGTGCCCAGAGGAAACCCGAGATCAGGGATCACCGGCGAGGAAGGAATCCACCCTCCTGAAGGCGTGGCCGCGACAAACATCCCTTCACTATCTGCCGCATCAACGTGGGTAGTGTCGCCTCGGTATACGCGAGGGTCATCGGCCATTCCACTAGGCTGCGGCTTCCAATCGCTCAGCCCAGCTAGCACCTGTCCGGCCGCTCGGTCAGGCTGGATATTGCGCCGGCGCAACGCCGCATAGTCCTCCGACAGCAAACGATCCAGAGGCACCGGCACAAATTCCGGGTCGCCATAATAGGCTTCGCGATCAGCGAACGCGAGTTTGAGCGCCTCGGTCACCGTGTGGATGTAACGGACCGAATTATGGCCGAGAGCAGGGAGATCGAACCCTGCCAGCAGAGCCAGCGTCTGCAGGAACACTGGACCTTGTGACCAGGGGCCGCACTTCATGACCTCAACTCCCCGGTACTGCAAGCTCACCGGACCTTCGAACCGCACGCGGAATCCTTGCAGGTCTTCCTTGCGGAGCAGGCCGTGATAGGTACCTGTCACACCTTGCACTTCCATCTCACGGCAGAAACGATCAATCGCTTCCGCCACCGGCCCACGATAGAACCAGTCGAAGACGGTATCAAACACCGCCTCGCGACCGCGGCGCCGCTCACGGACTTCGATGTCCAGCGCTGCCTTAAACGTGCGTGCCCACGCCGGATTCCGCAACACCGCTCCTATTGCAGGCGCGTGTCCATTGCGAAGATACACGGTGCCAGAAGACGGCCACCACTCCTGGAATCGCGTCTCTTGAGCACGGATGGCATGGTGCAAACCGGGATACACCGCGAAGCCACTCTCCGCGAGTTCAACCGCTGGACCCAGAGTCTCCGCGAGTCCAAGCCGCCCGAACCGCTGCAGCACACGCAGCCACGTTCCGAACGCAGCAGGCACCGTCGCCGGCAACAATCCGTCACCAGGGATGAGAGAGATGCCCTGCTCCCGAAACCACTTGACAGAAGCGAGTCGCGGCGCTCCGCCCTGGCCACTCACCGCAAAGGTCTGGCGCTCCTTGGGATCCCAGATCAGTACGGGAACCTCACCGCCGATCCCATTCGACTGCGGCAACAGCACTGTCAGACACCATCCCGCGGTAGCGGCAGCATCAGCAGCATTTCCGCCACGATCAAAAGCCTCCGCTCCCCGATCCGCAGCAAGGTAGTGTCCCGCGGTCACGAGACCGCGGGTCCCATAGTACACCGGGCGACAGGTAAATGGAGCCGCAGACCGGCTCGATCCCACACGGAATCCTTCGGATACGCCCTCCACCACTCGTCCCACCCTCTCCATCAACGCCTCTATCCTCACATCGCCAGTCTGGGATCGCCTGGTCGTAGTCTATCTTTCCAGTTCTGATGGTACAGGCCACCCTGGGCCATCATTGCACAGAAGCGGACCGTCACGGCAAACTGCCAGGAGCCTTACCCTACGACCTGGCGATTCACAACGGAGATCAACTCGTGCAGATCACGATTCTCACGAGTCACACCTACCTATTGTTGCATTGCACGCGACTTCCTTATGAAGATATCTCCAGTCAAGAACGACTACGTCACGCCGAATCCACCCGACCAGTTCGTCGCGATCGTAGCCTTTCAGGAAGCGGCACAATGCTTAACCTGGCTCGCCGGGGAGCCGGCCCCTATCCGCTTTACGGTCACCTACAAGTCCTGAGCACGGAGGCGAATGCCAACGGGATCCTCGCAACACTGCTACGATAGTTGTTGCAGTGCACAGCCTAGATACAGAGAGAACGAGGCCAGTGGACCAGGTCAAGTACCTTCTCCCAGAAAGCGACATTCCGGCAGCGTGGTACAATATCTCCGCCGATCTCAAGGCTCCCCTTGCTCCGCCACTCCATCCCGCTACTGGCCAACCGATAGGCCCCGACGACCTCGCGCCGATCTTTCCCATGAGTCTCATCCTTCAGGAAGTGTCCGCACAGCGCTGGATCGAGATCCCTGAGGCCATCCGCGCCATCTACCGCCTGTGGCGACCCACCCCTCTGTACCGGGCACGCAACCTCGAACGTCTGCTCCAAACGCCGGCGCGCAT
>JAMCTA010000029.1:0-297 GCA_023381895.1 Chloroflexota bacterium | reverse complement strand
CGGCTGGTAGCCACAAGCCTAATACTGCCGTAGCCCAGGCGTACTACAACAAGCAGGCAGGCATCAAGCGACTTTCGACCGAGACCGGAGCAGGGCAATGGGGAAGCTCCCTCGCCTTGGCTTGCCGCTTCTTCGACCTCGAATGCAAGGTCTATATGGTCAAAGTATCGTATCGTCAGAAGCCGTATCGCCGCTCCCTTATGGAAACGTGGGGCGCGACGGTAGTTCCCAGCCCCAGCCCAGACACTCACTACGGTCGCACGCTCCTATCCGAGCAGCCCGATTCACCCGGAAGCC
>JAMCTA010000098.1 GCA_023381895.1 Chloroflexota bacterium | reverse complement strand
GCGGACCTGTGAGGGAAGCCCCCTTCGTTCTTGCTTGCCTGCTCAATGACACCCAAGAACAGCAGTTGAAGAGATGAGGGGATTGATCTATGGCTGTGACAGCGGAACAGATCAAGAAGCTTCGCGAAGCCACTGGGGCCGGAATTATGGACTGCAAGCGCGCTCTGCAGGAGTCTAATGGCGACGAGGAGAAGGCGAAGGCACTGTTGCGGGAGTGGGGTGCTGCATCCGCTGAGAAGAAGTCTGGCCGCGAAACGAAACAAGGAACTATCGCTTCGTACATCCACCACAACAGCGGTGTAGGCCGCGTTGGAGCGCTCGTAGAACTCAACTGTGAGACTGACTTTGTGGCACGTACCGAGCAATTCCAGCATCTCGCACATCAGATTGCGCAACACATTGTCGCTGCCGGTCCCCTCTACGTGTCTGAGGAAAACGTTCCAGCAGACCTCCCAGCCGAAGAGCGAGCCACTATCCTCAAGGAGCAGGTGCTACTCGGGCAGCGCTTCCAAGGCGGTAACCAGACGGTTGCTGATTTACTGAAGGAGGCGATTGGCAAGCTCGGGGAAAACATTCGTGTCTCTCGCTTCAACCGGTATGTACTCGGAGGCGAGTAGTGACCTCGGCCCCATTGTATCGTCGCGTACTCGTCAAGCTCTCAGGGGAAGCACTGGCTGGAGAGCGCGGGTTTGGAATTGAGCCGGCGATCGTGAGAAAACGAGCCGAACAGCTGATTGCTGTCTTTCGAGAAGGCATTGAGCTATCTGTCGTCGTCGGTGCTGGCAACATCGTCCGAGGAGGAGTTGCGGCAGAGCAAGGTGTGGATCGCACCTCCGCGGACTACATGGGTATGCTTGGGACGGTTATCAACTCACTGGCACTACAGGCTTCGATTGAGGGACTGGGGGTTCCTACTCGTCTGCAAACTGCTATCGAGATGCGCCAGGTTGCTGAGCCGTTCATCCACCGCAGAGCAATGCGCCATCTGGAAAAAGGGCGCATTGTCATCTTCGCGGCAGGTACGGGCAACCCCTACTTCACTACGGATACTGCAGCAACGCTTCGATGTCTAGAGATCCACGGCGATGTGCTCATTATGGCAAAGAATGGCGTGGATGGTGTATACGATGCTGATCCTCGGGTCCACAAGAGTGCGCGGCGCTATCGCTCATTAGATTATATGGATGCGTTGACACGCCGGCTGCGGGTGATGGACGATACAGCACTGACGCTGTGTATGGAAAATCGACTACCAATCATCGTCGTTGATGCAGACGAGCCGGACGCCTTCGTCCGGGCAGTTCGCGGCGAGATGATTGGAACGTACGTGGGGGCCGATACCGCTTATTGCTCGGACTGAGGAAAGTTCATACCGATGCTGACCCCGGTGATAGAGAGCTACCTCGAGACCATTTTCAACCTCACGATGGAAGGAGATCTCGTCATCGCAGCGCGGCTTGCTGAGCACTTTCACGTCAAGCCGCCTACGGTCAGCGAGACTCTCCGAAGAATGGTGGAACACGGCTACGTCGTCATCACAGGGAGGCGAGTCATTAACCTCACCCCACTCGGACAAGAGTTGGCCGAAGCAGGGCTCCGTCGCCACCGGCTGCTTGAGCGCTTTCTCTCAGAAACACTTGGGCTCGACTGGATCACCTCCCACGAAGAGGCGCATCGGCTCGAGCATGATCTCTCTGAGGATATCGAGGAGCGTATTAGGAAATTACTTGGTGATCCGGAGACGTGCCCTCACGGTAATCCGATTCCTGCACCGGGACGTAGTCCCGCCGACTTCCTTCGAGTGCGGCACGCCTTTCGATTGTCGCGCACCACCGCCGGCCAGTCCGTCGAGGTCGTGTGTATCTCAGAAATTGTAGAGGACGAGACAGCGCTGCTCCAGCTTCTGGGGAGCAACCGGCTCTTCCCCGAAACGCGCCTCGCCATAGTGGAAAATGGTGGGCGCCGAGTGCGCAATGGCGTGCACTCGGCGCCCATCCAGCTCGAGACAGACGTTGCCGATAAGATCTGGGTCAGAGCCGTGGATTCTACCAGCTGATGAGGACGCACGGTTGGGGTAATCAGAAGATGGGCCTTGGTCTGTCTGCGTTGCGCACAGAGGAGGGATGATCAGGATGCCAGCACCTACTCTCGAGCACACTGAAGAGCGTATGAACAAGACGCTGGACGTGCTCCGGCGCGATCTCCTGGGAATCCGCACGGGTCGTGCATCTCCGGAGCTCCTGCACCGGATTACCGTTCCATACTATGGCTCTCCTACCCCGTTGCAGCAGATAGCTACTATCTCCACAGCAGACGCGCGGACCATTATCGTGCAGCCGTGGGATCGCCAGCTCGTTCCGGAGATTGAACGTGCGATTATGAAGTCAGATCTGGGACTCAATCCGTCCAATGACGGTGAGGTTCTACGCATCATCTTGCCACCTCTGACGGAGCAGCGGCGTGCTGAGCTTGCGAGGGTCGTCGCGAAGCGCCTAGAAGAAGCAAGGATTGCTCTACGCAATGAGCGTAGAGATGCCCACGAGCTCATCCGAAAGGCTGAGAAGGCTGGCGAGCTATCAGCTGATGATGCGAAGCGCCGCCTCGATGGCTTGCAGAAGATAGTGGACCGGCACGTGGCTGAGGTCGAGAAAATCGGTGCTGCCAAACAGACTGAGATTGCTGAGGTCTAACAGTCGATAAGCTGTGGTGCGGTTCTGAGGGTGGCAACTCGCAGCGACCTGCTTATCCGCCTCGGCAGTGCGGCTCTCCTTGTTGCGGTGGCGGGCCCACTTGTCGTCGCGGGCGGTCCCTGGCTCGCAGCCCTAGCTACAGTCGCTGCAGCTCAGAGCTGGAGGGAGTATGCCGGCCTTCTTTCGGCAGTCTCTCGACGCGTGGACGTATGGGGCGGTGGTTTGCTCGTCATCGCTGCGGCTGGTCTTCCCTTGCTTCCTCCGGCTTTCTGGCCACTTCTCTGGACGCTCACGGTTCCCACACTAGCCATCCGTCAGTTTGCTTTGCCAGCAGCGCAACGGTCACTAGATGACATCCTAGCGACCGTTGCCGGGGTGCTCTGGATAGCTCCTGGGGTCTTCAGCGCGGTCGTGCTCCGCTCGTATGGCGGCTCGACAGCTGGCCTCTCCTGGTTCATGTCTGGTGTGTCGATCGTCGTGGCCTGCGATACGTGTGCGTACGTTGGTGGGCGCACTCTTGGGAAGCACGAGTTCTTCCCATCGATCAGCCCGAAAAAGACAGTCGAAGGTGTCGTCGCTGGTATCAGCGCCGGAATGATTGTCGGGACCATTATCGCTCTAGTCTGGCTATCGTTGCCGTGGATTGTGGGAAGCGCTCTGGGTCTAGTAGTCTCGAGTGCCGCAGTCGCCGGTGATCTCTGGGAATCATTTGTGAAGCGGCAGTGCGGGGTCAAAGACAGTGGTGCTCTGATTCCCGGTCACGGGGGCTTGCTTGATCGCATCGACAGCTGGCTCTTCGCATTCCCGGCTCTGCTTAGCTGTGTTATCCTCATTGGTCATGGATGATCTCTTGCGCATCGCAATCCTAGGTAGCACCGGCTCCGTTGGCCGTCAGAGCCTGGAGGTGGCGCGTGCCCATCCAGACAAAGTCAAAGTGATTGGCCTTGCAGCTCGTACCAATGCGACACTTCTCGAAGACCAAATTGCTGAATTCCACCCAGCTGCAGCTTGCCTCAGCAGCCAGTCTGAGTGGTCGTCAAGTGTCGAGGGTGTGGAGATGTTCCACGGTGCGCGGGGGCTGGTGGAGTTAGCGACGCTACACGCAGTTGATCTCGTCGTTGCGGCTACAAGTGGAAGCGAGGGCTTTCAACCGCTGATTGCGGCAATTCGTGCTGGGAAGAAGATTGCGCTTGCCAACAAAGAGGCCTTGGTGATGGCTGGTCAGCTCGTTGTGCACGAGGCAAAGGCCGCCGGATGCCTGTTGCGACCGGTCGACAGCGAGCATTCTGCGATCTGGCAGTGTCTGCAAGGTGAACGCCGCCAAAATGTGGAGGGGGTTACTCTCACCGCATCGGGCGGACCATTCCGTACCTGGGCTGCTGAGGAGCTAGCTGTAGTAACGCCAAGTCAGGCCTTGAAGCATCCTGTGTGGTCAATGGGCAGTAAGATCACTATCGATTCAGCGACGTTGATGAACAAAGGTCTGGAGGTCATTGAAGCCCATTGGCTCTTCGATCTGCCATTTTCGCGAATTCGCGTGGCTATTCATCCACAGAGTGTCATTCACTCGCTTGTCCACTTCGCTGATGGATCCCTGAAGGCCCAACTCGGCACTCCTGACATGCGCCTGCCAATCAGCTATGCCCTATCGTGGCCTGATCGCTGGCACACAGAACAACCAGTCGTCGACTTGCTGCAGATTCAGCCTCTGACCTTCTTTGAACCAGATTTCGAGCGCTTTCCCTTGCTTCGCTTAGCAATGACGGCAGGAGAGCTTGGACACACGTATCCTACAGCGCTCTGTGCGGCCGACGAGGTGGCGGTCAACGCGTTTCTTCGGGGTGAGATCTCCTGGACACGTATGCACGCAGTGATTGAGCAAACGCTTGACCAGCACACGCAGGTTGCCGACCCATCGCTGGAAGAGATTTTGGCGGCCGATGCAGAAGCTCGGAACGTTGCCCAGTCCCTGTGCAGACGTTACTCCCGGCAAGCGGTACTCTAGTAAGAAGGGAGATCTTACCAGGCCCTGATCCGGTCGTGGGAAGCGACCGCTCCCGAAAACTTGAGAAACGGCACTGACCTTGAGCTGGCTGTACTACTTCTGGATTATTCCGGTCTTACTGCTTTTGATCGTTGTTCACGAGTTGGGCCATTTCCTGGCCGCTCGACTCTTCAAGGTGCGGGTTCTAGAGTTCGCTTTTGGGTTTCCACCGCGGATTCTGTCCGTGCGCCACGGTGACACGGTGTATGCGCTGAATCTGCTTCCAATCGGCGGTTATGTCAGGATGGAAGGGGAAGACGGGCAAGTTGTATCTCGATACAGCTTCCCTGCCCGCCCCGGGTGGCAGCGTGCGATCATATTGGCAGCCGGTGTCACGATGAATCTACTGCTCGTGCCGGTCCTGCTGACTGGAGTTGCCGTCACAGGCGAGCCGGTTATGCGAGGAGCGACAGTGCAGCAGATAGAGCCGGGGAGCCCTGCGGCCCAGGCTGGTCTGCACCCAGGCACAGTGATCCTCGCTGCTGGGAGGCAGGTCCTGACCAGTGAGCGGCAATTTGTCAGTCTCATCGACCACCACCTTGGGCAGCCACTCACGCTGGAGCTCGCGAGCGCTACGGGCTCACTAGACCAGAGAGCTTCGGTTATTGTCGTGCCACGAGTCACAGTGCAACCCGGGCAGGGGCACCTCGGCATCTCGTTTACACCTCACCTTGTGACGAAGAGCTTTCCGATTTGGCAGGCCCCTGGCGAGGGATTGCATCAGGCGCTCACGCTGACCTCGTCCTTCTTCGGAGCGCTGCACGCAGCCGTTGCGACGAACAACCTGCAGCTCTCTGGACCCGTAGGTATTACCAAAGTCACCGGTGAGGCCGCTCAGGCTGGTCCGAGCATACTCATCGAGCTCACCGCTTTGCTGTCACTCAACTTAGCTCTCATGAACTTGTTGCCGCTGCCAGCGCTGGATGGGGGCCGGCTCGCGGTGCTGCTCGTTGAGGGGATTCGCCGCCGCCGCCTCGACCCCCAGATCGAAGGGGCTATCCACTTCGTGGGCTTGGTCGTCCTCCTCATGCTGATGGTGGTCGTGTCGCTGCACGAAGTCTTCACTGGGGCGCAGTGAAGCTGACGCTCAAATCTGAAGCACCTCGGGGTTCACGATGTGCAGCGGGCGTTCGCCGCAGAGCGCTGCAGTGAGGTTGCGGGCGGCGAGCTCCGACATTCTCGAACGTGTGCGATCCGTTGCGCTGCCAGTGTGCGGAACGATCAGCAGATTCGGCAGTGTCAAGAGTGGATCGGTCCCACGCAGCGGTTCAGGGTCTGTCACATCCAAGGCAGCTCCAAAGATGGTGCCGTCGTGAAGGGCGTCATACAAAGCGCTGCGATCCACGATCGGGCCTCGCGCAACGTTGACAAGGATGGCCGCCGGCTTCATGAGGGCAAACTCGCGTGCCCCGATGAGCCCGCGGGTCTCCGGCGTGAGAGCGACGGTGATGCAGATAAAATCGGAGGATTGGAGAAGGAACTGGAGACTGGAGTAGACAGCGCCAGTCTCAGATTCTTCGTGAGGTTTCGGTGCTCGACTCCAATAGAGGACTGACATGCCAAAGCCACGAGCACGGCGGGCGACGGCCGTTCCGATAGCTCCGAGACCTACAATGCCCAGTGTCGCCCCGTTGACCTCTCGTCCCACGAGCAGCCAAGGGTTCCAGCCTCGCCACCTGTCTTCCTTCACGTGGATGATTCCTTCGGGGATTCGACGTGCGGCAGCGAGCAGCAATGCGAAGGCGTGGTCCGCGGTCGTCTCTGTGAGCACGCCCGGAGTGTTGCACACCGCAATTCCCCTGCTCGTAGCATATGGGACATCGACGTTGTCATATCCCACACCAAAGTTGCTGATGCAACGAAGCCGTGGTGCAGCGTCAATTGCTTTGCGGTCCAGTTGCTCCGTGGCGTTAGACACAAGAGTTCCGTCCACATCCGCGAGTACCGACAAGAATTGAGTGCGCTCTATAGGGGCTTGACCTTCCCAGACCTGGGTCTCGCAATGCTCCATTACGAGCTGGGGGCCTGGGTCCGGAAAGCGCCAGCTGAGAAAAACCTTAGGTTTCTTCATGTGCATTGCTGTCTCCTTGTTTCGAATCCCAATGGTGTGCGCCCATCCTCAGGACCGAGGCGGGACGACTCTGCTGGCTATCAACTCTTCCCTTCGGTACCTAACGCCGTATGAACATAGCGTAGGTCACCTGTCCAGGAGTGCAAGCGGGAGGGACTTGACGTTTGCTGGTCGAGGTGCCAATGTCGATATGTATTGAAAGGTACGTGCTACGGAGGAGGATACGGGAGCAAGATGTTGCATGGAAATGGAAGTGGAACACGCCGAAACTTCGTGCTCTTCAATCCGGATGAGTGGCGAGCAGAGTCTGCTGGGTGCTACGGCCACCCGGCCGTCCATACCCCTCATCTCGACCGGCTAGCAGCTGACGGAACGCGCTTCGACCAGTGCCACGTACAGCACACTGTCTGCACGCCCAGCCGTTGCTCATTTGTCACAGGATGGTACCCCCACGTGCGCGGGCACCGCACACTCTGGCACTCGCTGCGTCCGGATGAGCCGAACCTGTTCCGCTACTTGCTCGAGGCTGGCTATGACGTGCGAATGTACGGCAAGAATGACATGCTGTCTCCCGAGTCGTTTCCCATTTCTGTGTCGGAAGCACGAAGTGCTCGTGGAACACACCAAGGGGGAGCGAATCCTTTTGCCGGGGACGATCCGCGACGTTACAGCTTCCTCCACGCCGCTGGCGGAGAACCGACAGAGCACCACGACTATCACAACCTGGAAGCTGGCCTCCAGTTCTTACGCAAACCGCACGACCAGCCTTTCTGTCTATTCTTGCCGTTATCATGTCCGCATCCCCCCTATACGGCGCCGGCCCCTTTTCACTCGCTGTACCATGCAGATGATCTGCCTGCCCTGAGGCCGCCTCGAGACGAAAACAAGCCACGCTTCCATCGTGACATCCGGCAGAGTCGGCGACTTGACGAGCTCGATGACTCGTTCTTCCGTGAGCTCCAGGCTGTGTATCTCGGTATGGTGTCGTACACAGACTGGATGTTGGGCCAGTTGCTCGATACACTCGAGGAAACGGGTCTGTCAGAGACGACCACTGTCATCGTGTTCTCCGACCACGGCGATTGGGCGGGAGATTTTGGTCTCGTCGAGAAATGGCCGAGCGCACTCGATGATACGCTGACGCGTGTGCCATTCGTTGTGCGAACTCCCGGCGGCGTGCGGGGCCACGCCGTGTCAGAGGTGGTGGAGTTGCTTGATCTGATGCCGACCGTCTTGGATCTGGCGGGCATTCCATTGCGGCACACTCAATTTGGCCGTTCGCTGACTTCGCAACTCTTTGGTGCCGCAGGTGACCTTGCACGTTGTGCGTTTGCCGAAGGTGGCTACGATCTTCACGAGCCTCACTGTTTTGAGGGGCATGAAGGTGGTGACCAGGCCCTACGTGCTCCTGGCCACATCTACTCCCCCAAGGCCAACCTGCAGCAGCGTGAGCCACTCTCCGTGTGCCGCTCAGTCATGATCCGGTCGCGGAGTCACAAGCTGATCTATCGCCCGGGTGATCGTTCCGAGCTCTACGATCTCGTCCAGGACCCGCGAGAGCTTGACAACCGCTACGATGACCCAAATCAGAGGCTCGTACGTGCCGGGCTTGAGCAGCAGATCTTGAGCTGGTATATGCGCACCAGCGATGTGACGCCATTCCACGAGGACCCTCGTGGTTACACGCGTCCGGTCGTCGGGAAACTGGTTACCGAGGAGCAAGCGACGCTCAGGTGATGCGCTCTCTGCTACTGGAGATGCTACAGAGAGCATGCCGCGATGTGTGCCGAAGCAGCGAAAGGATGGGATTTGAGCCGCCCAAATATCTTGATCTTCATGACCGACCAAGAGCGCGCCGACGTCTGTTTACCGGGCAGCCCGTGCCGCACACCTCACGTGGATGATCTGGCACGTGAAGGCGTGCGTTTCTCTCAGGCATATTGCCCTACGGCGCACTGCTGTCCATCTCGCGCTACATTCTTCACGGGGCTGTTCCCGAGCAGGCACGGTGTGTACAACAATGTCTCCAATCCGCAGGCAATCCATCGCGGTCTCAACCCAGGCGTGACAACGTTCGGTGAGCTCGTCGCTAACGCTGGCTACAACCTCGTGTACAGCGGTAAATGGCATGTGTCCGACTTGGAGGGGCCAGCCGATCGCGGCTGGCGTGAAGGTCGGGTCACGGCAGGCAAAGGAGGTTACAGCAATCGCGACATGGACATGTGGCGTGAGCGATGGGCGACGGTAACCGCGCAGGAGGGCGCTCCCCGACCACGGGGCTGTCTCAAGCGACCTGGATGGGGTACGTACCGCCTGTATGGATCTATGCCGCGCCGAGTTGATGAACCCTACGATGGCCACCGTGACTATCTCGTCGTCCGAGATGGTATCCAAGCCCTACGTGAGCTCAGTCAGAAAAAGGGACCCTGGTGCCTCTTCATTGGTGTTTTGGGACCGCACGATCCCTACATCATTCCTGAGCACTACGCCACCATGTATGATCCAGTGAAGATCACGCTTCCCCTGTCTTTCAGCGATCCTCTCCGCGACAAGCCGCGCGTCTATCAGCGCATGCGCGACCAGTTGTGGGGGCAGCTTAGCCCCGACGAAGTCAGGGAATCCATCGCCCACTACTGGGGCTACTGCACGATGATGGACGATATGTTTGGCGAGGTCCTCGCTGCTCTCGACGAGTCGGGGGCGCGTGATGATACGCTCGTGCTCTTCGTCTCTGATCATGGTGATTACTTGGGAAGTCACGGGCTCTATCTCAAGGGTGTTCCGGCCTTCCGGGAGGCCTATCACGTCCCGTTCGTCATCCGGTGGCCAGAAGGCGCTGTCGAGCCAGGGCGGACGTGTGATGCGATTGTGTCGCTCGCTGATGTGTTCCCGACGATCCTGGAGGTGGCCAACATACCGGCGCCCGACGATCTCCACGGGGCGTCGCTGCTGCCATTCCTCAAAGGGGGGCAGCCGGCCGTCTGGCGCTCTACAGGGTATACCCAGATGAATGGTGTCGAGCTGTACTACACGCAACGTTCGGTGTGGACCAGGCAGTTCCGGTACGTCTACAACGGCTTTGATCTCGATGAACTCTACGATCTCGAAGAGGACCCGCACGAGGTTCACAACCTTGCGGACGATCCACAATATGCCGATGTCAAGCGGGACATGGTACGTCTCCTGTGGCAACAGGCGGAGCTGTATCAAGACACGATTTTCAACCCCTACCCGACAGCGGCACTTGCACCATTCGGCCCCTGTATAGCCCTAGAAGGCTAGCTTGGGCGGAAAGTGCTTGGGTACGAAGCAGGATTTCGGGGTGCAGCAAATCGTCGATTTTCAGCGATTGAGCGCTTGTCTGGGCAGGGGCTCGTTGCGTGATCGCTTGACGACTCGCAACGCTGGCGGACGAGCTTGCGTTACAAGACACCGTTCCTGTCCGAATACTATGGAACATAGAGAGGTGTAGAGATCGCTCGCTGACTGCTCAGCAGACGATGTCGACTTCCAGAGAATCTCCAGGTGTGAAGCGAACCATTTGAGCACGTGTCGCGCTTCGGATGTCGACCTCCGCGCTCGCTAGCCACAGAGTTGATGCGTGCGGGGCGGTGATGCGCAACTCAGAGAGGTCTGCACCCATACTGAGTCGGTGTTCCGACTTGAACCGGCGCACCGTCTCGACGACCTCAAGGATGTGCCGGCCTGACGCCGCCGCCTCTTCATCCACCCAGCTATCAACGGTTTCGGGCCACAGGGCGCGATGAATCGACGAAGTAGTGCCATCGGAAGCGGAAAAGACTGCTCTGTAGATCTCTTCGGTGATGAAAGGCAGAAACGGCGCGAAGAGCTTCAACACGGTACGCAGAGTGTGGTAGAGAACGTAGCGACAAGCGTCGCGACTCGCGCTGGTGACGCCATCAGCCTGACCATAGAGGCGGAATTTGACGAGCTCCAGATAGTTGTCACAGAGGTCACTCCAGAAGAACTGCTCTGTCTCTTCACGTGCCCCTCGAAAGTCGTAGGCAAGGAAAAGCTCGGTGCTCCGACGTATCGTAGTGTTCAGCTTGTGTAATAGCCAGCGATCGCTGACGGTGAGGTACGTAGGGGGCGATTCGGCGGATCGATAGGATTCCAGGTGCGGCGCTACTAGGCGAGCAGCGTTCCAAAGCTTGGTGACGAGGCGCTGACCCTTCTTGATGATCTCCGCACTGATGACGGTGTCGCTCCCGACCGATACTCCAGTAGCCCAATAACGCACCGCATCAGCTGACGACTCATCCAGCAGCGCGGTTGGATCTTCAGCAGCAGTACGCTTGCTCTTCGAGAGCTTCTTGCCTGTGGGGTCTAGAGCGTGTCCACTGATGAGCACATCCGTCCAGGGAATTTCGCCCGCCTGGTAGAGGCTGCGGACGATGGTGTAGAAGTCCCACGTCCGGATGATGTCGTGAGCATTGGGACGGAGCGTCATTGGGCGGAGGTCTCGATCGAACACGCCCGGTGCAATTCCATAAGGCTCCAACAGCGTGCCACAGATCAGCGGGGTCACTGAAGAGGTCGCCCACGTATCCATCACGTCCTGGTCACCGGTAAACGCTGTTCCATCACACTCAGGACAGCGCTGAACAGGCGGTGGCGTCTCCTGTGGGTCGATGGGCAGATCCTCACGGCGAGCTAGGATGACGTACCCGCAACGCCCGCACAACCACACCGGAAATGGCACGCCATAGAACCGTTGTCGAGAAATGTTCCAGTCCCAGTTAAGCCCTTCAATCCAGGACTCGTAACGCGTGCGCATGTAGTCGGGGTGCCAGCGGATCTGCCGGCCAGCTTCAAGGAACTTATCCTTTGAGTCCAGGATGCGAATGAACCACTGTCCGGCTACCAGATATTCGATGTCGGTGCCACAGCGCTCGTGTACGCCAACCGTATGCTCGATCTGTCGCTGTTCCAGGATTTTGCCCGCAGCAGTGAGGTCCTCGAGAATCTTGCGTCGTGCTTGCTTGATCGTTAGGCCGGTATAGCCTGGCGCCAGGTCGTTCATTCGCCCTTGCGGGGTGATGGTGATGCGCAAAGGCAGGTGATGGATTCTCCACCACTCGACATCGGTGACGTCGCCGAAGGTGCAGCACATCACCGCGCCTGTCCCTTTGTCGCGATCAACGTGTGCGTCAGCGATGATTGGAACCCGCAGTTCGAACAACGGTGGTGTGGCGTATCCGCCGGCGTAGCGCGCGTAGCGCGGGTCATCGGGATGCACCATCAAGGCTACACAAGCAGCGAGCAACTCGGGCCGCGTGGTAGCAACAGGAACGACCGTCTGGTCATCGAGCGTGAACGGGATGGTGCTGAACTGCGTGGCGACGCCGGCGCGATCTTCGACATCCGCCTGGGCTACTCCGGTGCCGCACTCCGGACACCACTGGGTCGGCGACTGCTGTCGGTAGGCCAAACCCTTTTCAACGAGATCGATAAAGGCAGCTTGCGAGACACGGCGCGATCGAGGGTCGATAGTGGAGTAGCGCAAGCGCCAATCGACGCTCAGCCCGAGGCGCTTCCAGAATCCCTCGAACTGCTCTTCGACCTGAGCCGACAACTCGAGACAAGCATCGATGAAGGCCTGCCGACCGGCAGTGCGCGCTCGGATACCGCGCACATTCTCGGTGAATCGCTCTGTCGGCAAACCGTTGTCGTCGAAGCCAAAAGGGTAGAAGACTTCTGCGCCGCGCATACGGTGGAAGCGGGCAATGACATCGGCGTGGGTGTACGAAAAGACATGTCCAATGTGTATCTGCCCCGAGACAGTGGGAGGAGGTGTGTCTACGGAGAAGATCCTGTCAACGTTGCGCACGTTGAACTGATACGTGCCGCGTGCCGACCATTCATCGATCCAGTGCGCTTCCACGCTGCGGAAGTCATACTTCCCTTCGAGCGCCCCCATGTTTTCTTCGCTCCTCACGATGCATTTAGGCAGGAAACTGAGCATGCTTGTACCATGCGAGGAGTGTGCGCCGAGGTCTCAGCGATGTCGCCGCGCCTTCGCTGCCTGCCGGCGCCGTGCGCGGGATGATGACGGGATCGTACTCGGACGCTGGTGCGCCAGTTCCCGGCGCTTCTCCTCTTCCGCAGCCAGTGTCGCGTTTGCGGCGCGGATTCTCCGCCGCATGAGCCAGAAGCCAGGAATAGAGCCGAGCGCTGAGAAGGCGAGGGCAAGTGGAAAGAAGTCGAGCACAGCTTGCGCTGTCTTCGCCAAATTGTGAGCTGTGGGTCCGGTGAAGTAGTAGGTGACGAACCAAATGACTTCCCAGATCACCGCCATAGTGATAATCAGGCCAATAACCCTGGACCACGGGGGCTCGGGCATTCCGGGCTTCGCTGGGAAGAAGAAGTCCATCAGGCTGCGCCGGGGCTTCGGCGCAGAGGCACCCGACTCCGTCTCGGTGATGGTGCCGGTGAGCATGCCGTTGGACTTTCCACGAGATGGCGCCATACGTGTCACCCGGGGAGGCGTGGCCTTACTCTGTGGCTGGCCACTGGGTGCTGATCTACGAAAGAAGGGTCGCGGCAGTGCGGGCATCACTCCTCCGAAACTGTTGACGATGGGCGCGTCTCGCCTGTCTCTCTGCTGGTCCGCGAGGAGGCCCGGTACCGTTTGCCCCGCAGCCTGCGCAAGCGGTGCCCAAGACTCTCACGAGCCTGCTCGGTACTCGAGAGAGCGAGGGCGCGCTCTGTCATCTGAATTGCTTCATCATACGCCACAAGGCGGTGTTCATAGAATTTCGCCAGCCAAATAGCCGCTTGCAGGCCGCACGGTCCGCCAATCTGGGCAGCGAGCAGAAATACCTCCCGAGCATCGTCATTGCGACCGAGCTGGAGGAGACAGTGCCCCAAGCCCCAGAAGGCCTCGGATCGTACCAAGGCGGGTAGATATCCGAGCAGTGCGCGCCGGAACGAGGTGGCCGCGGCGTCGTATTGCCCAGCTTGAACCAGCAAGTGACCAACAGACAGTGCATCTTGAGGATGCATGCGTGGTAGGGCTGGCTCGGCGTGAATCCGGGCGATGACTCCGGCCAGTGCGACCATAGCGAGTACATCGCGCCGGTTGTGCTCGAACACTGGCTGCAACGGCATAGCGTCACCGGAATGGAGGAACCGATAGTAGAACTCTGGAATGAGAGCACTCGGCACATCGTCGGCTCGCCACTCGTCCAAGACCTGCCGCTCGAGGTTGGTGAGTGCGCAGCTCCGTAAGCGTGCTCTCCACAAACGCCGCGCTGGGTTGAGGAGATCAATGTGTTCTTCTGGGAGTGCGATCTGGCTTCGGATGAATGTTGCGCGAGAGCGTAGTAGTGGCACGTCGAAGGCTCTGCCATTGAATGTCACAAGCGCTTGGGCGCCTGCGCAAAAGCTCTGAATAGAGCGTAATAGTGCTGGCTCTCGAGTAGGTGATGTGAGGAAGACCTGGCGTACGAGCAATCCGCCGTTCTGGACCCGAGCCATGCCGACGAGAAAGGGGTAGCTGTTAGCACTGCCAGAGAGTCCGGTGGTCTCCAGATCGAGGAAGACGAACTGATTGGCATCAAGCCGCACTCGTTGAGCGGTGAGATGGGAGAGATGGACCGTTCGCTGAATGAAGTCGCTGAGCGCTACCGAGCCGTACCGGTACGAATCTGGGAACAGGCTATCACGCAAGAGAAGGCCCGATTCTTTCCCTGGCGCCCAATCGAGGTCAGTCACTCTGGCGGGTGCGTGCGGCGGTGTGCCACATTCACTCGGACAGGATGGGTCCAGCAAGGCGCTCCTCCAAGATGCGCTCCGTGATTCGAAGCGCTGAAGCCTTCCGGCGATCATAGGATGTACTCGGACCAACGCACGCAGGGCAACCGGCACTACAAGGACAGCGGCGAATGATGTCCCGAACTGCAACAAGTATCTCATCCCAATGGGCATGGAGGCAAGCTGCTAGTCCGATCCCTGATGGCACGGCGTCGTAGAGATATAGCGTCGGAGCCTGCCCAATGCGCGAGCGAAGCTCGACGTGCGCGCGGACATCTCTCGGATCGCAGAGTGCGAACACGGGAGCCAGTTGCGGGAGCATACTCGCCAGTCCACTGAGGGCAGAAGAAACATCGTTCGAAGGGAACTCGGTACGAATGTGTGCTGGCAGTGCCAGCCACGTCGCAGAGGTGTGCATGTCGAATGCCGGGAGGTGAATAGGCCCCCATCCCACGTTCTCGTGGGTCTCGAGCCTGATCTTCTTATAGATACTCGGTCGAATTGTGATCGCGATCTCACCCAGAGAGCGCACAGTGGCTCCCTGAGACCGGGACTCGCTAATATCCATCACTTGAAGGTCGACATCAAGCTCAGCGTCGGTGTAGTAATCGACATCGACCTGATGCACGTATGCCCTGTGCTCCGCAGCGTCGTAGCGATTGACGTGGAACTGGCGACCTTCGTGCAAGTAGATGGCACCTTCGTGCAGCATTGTGAGGGAGGAGAGATAGTCCATTTCTCCAATCACGCTGGCCTGGTGTGTTTCATCAACGATGACGACGTTGTCTACGTCGGCTGAGCGCAAGTTCACATCGGCGGCCGGAAACTTCTCACTCGCCCAGTGCCATACACCGTCCGCGTGGTGAAGTACGTACGCGCTGGCGAGTCCCTCCAGCGTCTGCTCAACCTTGATCGATTGCAGTGTCTCACCATCAGCAAACGGGAGCTCGAAGGCGCTGCATTTGACATGCGCATTGAGAATGAGATCGTTCATAGGATTGATCGTCGCGCCTTCCGCTGTTCCTGAAAACAGGTAGCTCGGATGCGTTGCTATAAACTGGTCCAGCGCTGTCGAGTTGGCGATCAGAATTACTGCTGAAGCCTCACGACCACGACCAGCCCTCCCTGCCTGCTGCCACGTGGAGGTGATGCTGCCCGGATAGCCCACGAGAACCGCTGCTTGAAGGCGCCCGATATCTATTCCGAGCTCCAAAGCGTTGGTAGACACGACCGCTCGCACATCCCCACTGCGGAGCCCCGCTTCGATTTCCCGGCGCTGCGATGGGAGATATCCACCGCGGTATCCGCGTACCGGCCCAGATACTTCGTCTGGAGCTAGCTTCAGACTGCGACGAAGGTAGGTGAGGAGCAGCTCTACCGAGAGGCGACTTCGCGCGAAGAGTATGGTTTGGATGTCTGCCCTCAAGAACGCCTCCGCGAGCCTGATCGCTTCGTGGAATGTCGAGCGGCGAATGCCAAGGTCAGCACTCACCAGAGGGGGGTTGTAGATGACGAAGTGCTTCGCCCCCCGAGGTGATCCGTCGTTGTCTACCAGGGAAACGCGCTGGCCAATCAGTTGATGAGCGTGCTCTTGTGGATTCGCGATCGTTGCGGAGCTACAGATGAATTGGGGCCTTGATCCATAGAATTCGCAGATCCGTTGCAACCGCCGCAGCACGTGGCTGACGTGAGACCCGAACACCCCCCGATAGGTGTGGAGCTCATCGACGATCACAAACTCCAGGGACTCAAAAAGCTTGATCCAACTCGTGTGGTGAGGAAGGATACTCGCGTGTAGCATATCCGGATTCGTGATGACGATGTGTCCGGACCGGCGTACCGCGCTGCGTGCGGCTGCCGACGTATCCCCATCAAAGGTAAAAGCGCGGATCTCAGGCTTGATGGGAGCGCACAGACCGCGAAGCTCTGCAAGCTGATCCTGCGCGAGCGCCTTCGTAGGGAAGAGGTAGAGTGCGCGCGCCTGAGGCTTTTCGAGCAAGCGCTGTATCACTGGCACGTTGTAGCACAGCGACTTTCCTGAGGCTGTAGGCGTGACGACGACGATGTTTTCGCCTCTGACCACTCGAGCAAGGGCCTCGGCCTGGTGGCTATACGGATGCTCGATGCCACGATCCTGTAGAGCGGCGAGAAGGCGATAGTCAAGGGTGGTGGGCCACGTCCCGTAGCAAGCCGGTGTCGGTGGCAGTGTCTCCCAGGCTGCGAGGCAGCCCTCAGGAGACGTCTGGCGCAACCAGCTTAGGACGGTGTCAATGTTTCCCATAGTGGGAAGGGAACCTCCAAAGCGGTATTGTTGCGCATCATGTGTGCGAGTATACTCCTACCCTATGGCCTTGCGGCCCTTGACCCTGCCTGGTGCAATGCTGACTTCGACATCCAGGGCAGTATCGAGGCGGTCTTTCCGATCGTCGATGACCTCTTGGTCGATCAGCAGCTCGGCCTCGCCGGCAAGCTGCACCAGGCGAAGCGCCTCTTCACCCTACCTTCGCGCCGGCACAGCCACCCTGGCGGCTATGGCCCCCAGTTGCGCGGCAGTGCGCACTCGATCGAACGCGACCGCCAGGCGGTCAGCTATCACTATGACCAGTCCAACGAGTTTTTCGCGCAGTTCTTGGACCGTCGCATGGTCTATTCTTGTGCCTATTTTGTCTCTCCGGACGAAGGGATAGAGACCGCCCAGACGCGCAAGCTAGACTACATCTGCCGGAAACTGCGACTGAAGCCGGGTGAACAATTGCTCGATATCGGTTGCGGCTGGGGCGGTCTGATCCTGCATGCCGCGCAGCAGTACGGTGTTGATGCTACTGGCATCACCCTGAGCGCCCGGCAGGCCGAACTGGCAAACGAGCGGATTCGGCAGGCTGGGTTGGCGAACCGTTGCCGTGTCGAGCTGCGTGACTACCGCGAGGTGGAGGGCACGGAGGTCTACGACAAGCTCGTCAGTGTCGGCATGTTCGAGCACGTCGGCGCGGCGCAACTGCCAACCTACTTCCGTCAGGCCTGGCGTCTCTTGCGTCCCGGCGGTGTCTTCCTCAACCACGGCATCTGCCAGGCCACTGAGCAAGCGCGCCACCGGGGCCGGTCGTTCATCGCCAAGTACGTCTGGCCCGACGGTGAGCTGGAGACGATCAGCACCACGCTTCACGCCGCTGAGCAGACCGGTTTCGAGGTACGCGACGTGGAGAGTCTGCGCGAACACTACGCGCTCACTCTGCACGAATGGGTGCGGCGCCTGGAAGCGCACTGCGAGCAGGCACGAGCGGCCACCGATGACGTGACCTATCGGATCTGGCGGCTCTACATGGCGGGATCTGCGTACAGCTTCACCAAGGGGAATATCAGTATCTACCAGGAGGGCATTTCCTAACTCGCTGGTGATGGGGTAGGCTGCCTCCTCGCCGAGGCTGTTCCCCTCGGCGGGGAGGTTTGCCCATGGTTCCAGTACCGTGTGTTGCCACGGCTCCGGTCCCGCCGCCAGCATACCAGCGGGCGGTGGCGCGCCGAGGTCCCGATCTGCACATTAGCGCTCTGGCGCTGGTCGTGACGTTCCACCTGCTGGCATTGTGCCAGTTCGCCGTCACCTTGGCCCAGCGGCGCTGCCCGCCGGCCTTGCCGAAGGGACCCGGCGGGGCGCCGATCGTCTATCCAGAGGCGTCGTTGTTGCTGCTGGCGCTGTTGCGCACCCTCTGGCGGCTCTCCTATCAAGACATGCACGACTGGCTGGTCGCCTGGCCAGCCCTGGCGGCGGCGTGTGGCCTGCCTCGGGATGCCACGGGCCGGCTGCGCCTCCCAGCAATGGAAGCGGTTGGCGCGCGCAGGGGCGCCGCCTTGCGAACTGCTCTTTGTCGTTACGGTCCGGGAGGCGATCCGCCGTCGGGTCATCAGCGCTCGCGATCTGATCATCGACAGCGCGCCCATCAAAGCCTGGCAGAAAAACGACCCGGATGCGGCGGTCGGTCACGCTCCCGCGCAGCATCCCACCCGCTTCCTGCGCGGCTTCCGGGTGCATACGCTGCTCTGCCGGGGTTCCGGTCTGCCCGTCCTGTTCTTGCTCTGGCCAGCCAATGCCCACGACGCCCCCTTCGCCCAACGCTTGCTCACCCTGGCGGTCCAGCTCTACGCCCTCCGTCCCCGCGTGGTGCGCCTTGACGCCGCCTACTGGGGACTCGCCCTCATCCGCTGGATTCACACCGTCTTGGGCGCTCGCGCCATCATCCCCTGGAACCCCAAACGCACCAAGAACCGCTCCTGCCTGCCACCCACCTGGACGCTCCACGAACTCGGCAAACGCTCCAGCATCGAACGCTTCTTCGGCCACGTCTTCCTGTTCTTCCATCTCCAGCGCCCACCCCTCACCGGCTGGTCCGCCATCGCCGCCCGCGTCGCCCTCACCTACGCCGGTGTCGTCATCGTCGCCCTCGCCGCTACCGACGCTGGCCGCCCGGACCTCCTCCGTTCCCCCAAACGCGTCCTCGCCCATTCCTGGGAGGGCCTCGCATGAGTTAGGAAATGCCCTCTACCAGTCCCTTCTCGCCAAGCCACGACACGGTGCCAGTGGCCTGCCGCTGACGCGGGCGGATTGGTATGCCTGAGGTAGGGCGGAGGCCCGACACGTCGAGCGCCTCGGCAATCCCCTCTGCAGGTTCCATCGTGGCTTCGGTTTAGGCGGCTTGCACAAGGAGTTAGTTGGGCAGAAGGGTTGTGCATCACTGTTCCTCGGGGATCCCCTGATACATCGCTATGTCCTTGATCTCACCCGTTTCCGGATCGAAGGTCGCCAGATGGCTCTCACCCGGGATCGGGACGAGGTTACCGACCGAGACCACGATCTGAATCGGACCATTCAGTCCATTGTCGTCATAGCGTGTTCCGTGCTGGTCATCGTACCGTCCGCGATAGGACAGTCCCTGCGTGGGGTGGAAAAAGACGCCATCGACCGTGAACTCTTCGTTGTTTCTCCGGACGTTCAGGCCCTTGGATCCCGGGCGGATCACCACGATGCCGCCCTCATCCGGGGCGGCTTTGGGCGCCCATCCGGTCGTCGTCTCGGGTTTGGTTAGCGCCGCATTATACATACGGCGTAGGGCGTTGGTAGTTGCCGGGCTCAGCATGCTATAGCGATCCTGACTGGTGATGTCCATGGCCTGGCGAAGCACGTCAAGGATGACGTTTTGGTTCATGAGGCGGCTGGTGAGGCGGAGGCTACCGTAGGTCTGATCATAGATGGCGAGGAAACGGTCACCCTCACGGAACAGCAGCCGGTCGCCGCGATGGCGGTCCGTGCCAAACTGCACATCCTGCCGCTCGAACGGGATCGTGATGAGGAATGCCTCGAACAGGATCTCGGCGAGGAGCACACTGTCGATATGCTCCTCATTGAGGACGGGATGGTTCAATAGGACGCCTGAGGTAAAGTAGTTGCGCGTGAAGCGTTGCTGATCAAAGAATATCCCGAGTTTTGGGTCCAGGGGATAGTTCACAGAGAAGCGGTTCGGCCCCCGTTGCTCTGTGAACCCTACAAGCGATTCGCGGATCTGGAGATTGCATTCCACGACGACGAGGTCTCCGAACTTCGCATCCTTGTGGATATTGCCGGCGCTGAAGTTGGGGAAAATCAGGGCCGGCAGTGCCGCCGGTTTCGTGCTGTAGCGCCGATCGGGTCGCACGTTGATGTTGTGACCGACCGTATCCACTTTGGTTACTCGGAATGCTTGGGTCTGATAGTAGTAGATGGCACCTGGATATGCCTCCCGGAGCAACTGGCCGTAGGATAGCGAGCCGAGATCGCGCTGTTCGGGGCCGTGGCGGAAGTACACCTTGTATTGCACGTCCACATCGCGCAGAGGGAAGACGTGGTTGGGATCGTCACCGGCTTGTGCCTTCATGGTCTGAAGTTCGGCTGGGACCTCTCCGATGCGTTCGCTAGTGCAGAGAGCAACGAATTCGGCGGGGACGTCCGCGCTCGTGGTGAAGGAGTTGGTATCCTCGTCGGCGTTACGATGCAGCGAGAGGCTGATGGCGTCGTCCTCGCCGCCCTGGCGCGCGAGGCAGAGCGCGTGGATGTACTGGATGCGCTGGTTGTCCAGATAGAGGGTGCTTTCGGACAACGGCCGGTCGAGCAGAGCAGCTGGATTCTGAAAGATACGCTCCGAGAGTACTGACCCATCATTAACAACAATGATCGTGCCGGTGCGTTGCCGGCCGACACGGCCGATACGTTGGAAGAAGCTGGTCCCGGAGCCCGGTACGCCGACGAGGATGCCGACCGTGAGGTGCGGGATATCGATGCCCATCTCGAGGGCGCTGGTGCTCACCACGCCGCGAAGCTCGCCGGTCCGAAGCTTCAGATGGATCTGCTCGCGGTCTGCTTCTTCATAGCCTGAACGGTACGGGTAGATCCTGAGTCCTTGAAGTCGACTGAAGTCCAGCTCGCTTTCTGAGCCGTCGACCAGTGCTTCTGCCTGCCGGTCGGCGGCAGCCGCAAAGTGTTCGACCTGCTTCCGGCTGTCCACGAAGGCGATGAACTGCTCATCGCGATGGTTGGCGACGAAGTTCATTAAGTCGGAGCAGGAGGTGAGGAGATCGCCGACGGGCGGTTTCACCATGAGTAGACGTTTGGCCTGGCGTGGCGAGGAATCGGCATCCTGCCCAATCACATGAAAGGGGAGTCCGGTCAGTCGGTGCAAATGCTCTGCTGAGTTCTTCATGGTGGCGGAGGCCGCAAGGTAGCGTGGGTGTGCTCCGAGACGAGCGGTCAGGTGATTGAGTCGGCGCAACAGGAAGGCCGTGTTGCTGCCAAAGACACCGGAGTAAGTATGGGCCTCATCGATCACAACCAAACATAGTTCGCGCAAGAACTGGGTCACTTCCGACTTGCCTACATTAGAGAGCAGCCAGGCGTGGATGATGTCCGGCGTCATCACCATCACGCTACACGTTTTGAGCAGCGGCAGGCGTCGGTCAGTCGGGATGCTGCCATCGATCCGTCCGACGGACGTGCCGATGGCGACCGCTGCGAGCGCCTGCCGCCATCGCTCCTCCTGTTCGCTGGCCAGCGCTCGCAGCGGGTAGATGGCTAGCACCTTCGCCTTTGATTGGTTAGCAAGCATCTCGGCGGCGCACATGTACATAACTAGGCTCTTGCCAGAGGCGGTACTGGTGGTGAGACAGACGTTGTCGCCAGCCAGCGCCGCCCGGGTGGCGGCTTTCTGGTGACTATAGATACCCTGGGGATAATCTCTCAGCAGACGTCGCACGCCGGGCGCGAGATCAAGGTCGCCCGCGGACTCATACCGACCGGGGCCCGCTGGAAGCTCCTGCTCGTACACCGTCTCCCAGCTGTTCCCCGCCAGGTATCCTCGCAAGTCCATGCTGCCATCCCCCTTCAGCGCCTCGGGTGCTGGTCCGTCCGACCCTTTCGGGTCTCCTCACCTTCCTATTCCAATGGACGCCCAAGAGTGTAACAGTGTAGGCCAACTTCACCGCTTCGTGCGATCTCGACGCCTGTTCGATGCTGAGCATAAGGGTCAGCATTACTACGTCAAAGTGTCCATTGTACATGAGTGCGCCGCAAAATGTTGCATGGACCGCTGTTAGCCTGTTGGTTGAAGGGACTGTTTCCAAGGATGGTGATCGGTGGGTTTGCCGTTGACGATCGTAGGTGGCATGGCGGCGTGCAGGCGTGCGTGGGCACAGGAGAGCTTTGGGCGGGTTGGGGGTGCGCTCCTGCTGGCGGATGGCGGGCCGGGTCTGGTCTCAGTGGCCACGTGATCGGCCGCTGCCCCAATCGGCACGTCCCGCAGGGCAGTCAAGACCTCCTCCGGTCCCTGGTGTTTGAGGATGTGGGCCTGCTCGCCCAGCCAGGCGTGCAGTTCCGGAATGGCGACTCTGTAGATCGCGCGGCCGACGCTTGCCAGGTGTTCTACCAGGTGGGCAAAGTCCGAGACGTGCGCGGCGTCCCGCCGGTAGGTGTCGAGGAGCCCTTGAATTCCTTCCACTCCGTCTTGCACGGCTACGACCGTCCCCTCCGTCCGGCCCCGCTCTGCAACACTTTGCGGCACACTCTGTCACGTGGGTCGAGTTGATAGCATTGCCCAGCAGTAAAGCCGCAGGACACAATGGGCGCGTTCGGTTGGTGCACCCGTGGAATGTTGCAGTGAGCAAGATGGAAATGGAAGCTGTTTGTGACGTCTTTTTTCGACCCGCCCGTCACTGTCGCGTGTACTGGCTTGAGTGGATCCGTCGGCTCAGGTGTTATTGAGGCGCTTGGAAAGCAGTTTACTCTCATAGATCTCTTCCACTCGAGTCCTGCCCTCGGAGTAGGCATTGTGGATCACATCCAGCTCCCCCATTCGGATTCGGAGTTCGACAGGCTTGTCGACGAGCTGTCGACACGAGGGGTCCAGAGTATCTTGAATATCGGGGGAGTCGCCTCAGTCGATGCCTGTGAGAGCGAGTCAGGAGATCGATCGGGAAGCGCCTTTCTCGCGAACGTCATTCAGCCACGCGAGTTTGCCCGCTCGTGCGCCCACAGTGGCGTCCACCTCGTCCACGTGTCGACAGACTATGTCTTCGATGGTAGAGAGGGACCCTACCGAGAAAGTGACGTCTCTGACGGTGCCGCAAACTGGTATGGCGAAACGAAGCGTCTCGGCGAGCTGGCAGTGCTCGAGGCCTCCGCGACGGCGGCAATAGTGCGCATCGCGCTTCCTTACGGCCCGGATCATTCGCGCAAGTCGGACATCGTGCGACTGGTGCGATCCCGCCTTGCTGCAGGGGGGATCTTTGTCGGAGTGGCTGATCAGCTCATCACGCCGACTTGGCTTGGAGATATTGCAGAGACCTTTGTGTGGCTACTGAACAACTCCGGCAGCGGAATCTACCACTGTGGCGGCGCCACGCTGCTGTCACCTTACGAAGCGGCACTGATCACAGCTCGGACGTTTGGTCTCGATGAATCGCTGATCCAGCGATCGACACTTGCCGCCATCACAGTTGGCGGCCGTGCCCGCCGTCCCCAGTTGCCGGCTTTGCTGAGTAGCCGTCTGGTAGCCGAGAGCGGCGGTGCTGTGCGTCTCTGTGGCTTTGCCGAAGGAGTGGGACACCTCCGTTGACCTATACAGAGGGCTGAAGTCCAGTACACGCTTTCTACTCAGATTACCCCTCACCTCCATGCTTTCCTCTCCAGGCCCAGAAATAGGCGATGGGACCGCCGTGACTCGTGCTCAACGGCGCCGCTGTGGTGACCTGCTCAATGTAGACTCGAGACGCTTCGAGCGTGTTCAGACCCCACGGCTGGTAGCGCACGACCTCCGGCCGCGGCCTCTGACCGTCGAGCCGGGCGTATCGGAGACGCCACAGCCGGCACGGCCGTGGGAAACACCTTCGCCTCGCCCAAGCGCCCCCGCAATCACCGCGACCGGTGGTGGCTGCTGCCAGAACCAGCGTCCCACCTGCACCGGTTTGCGGTTGCTGCTCAATGAAGCCCTGCCGCGACAGCTCAATAAGTGGGGGCCAGTCCAGTGCATCACGGTAGACAAGTACCCAACGACGGTACGGATCTCAACCGGTTACGGTCGGAACAGCCTTCTCGAGCCTGACGGAGAACCTGCGATGAAGCAGCGAGGGCAGCTTTAGCCGTGCCTCCCGGATACGGTCTGGGGTCAACTCACCCATCAGCAGTTCCGGCTCTTCGCCAGCGCGTGCCCTGACCACTCCAAGTGGGTCGACCACCATGCTGGAACCCGAGTAAATGTTCTTTACTTGATCACAGGCGACCACATACACGGTGTTTTCGATCGCCCGGGCGCGGACTAGGATCTCCCAGTGGTCCTCCTTGAGGAGACCATGCACCCAGCCCGAAGGCAGCACGATGGCCTCGGCTCCCCGATCGACAAGGCACCTGGCCAGTTCGGGGAAGCGGACGTCGTAGCAGGTCATTGCCCCGAAGGTGATCCCGCCCAGCTGGAACGTCAGAGTCTCACCATCCCCGGGCTTGATCTTGTCGGACTCCTTGTGGCCGAAGGCGTCATAAAGGTGGATCTTT
>JAMCTA010000092.1 GCA_023381895.1 Chloroflexota bacterium | reverse complement strand
AGTGTGTATGGCAGTGTGCGCAAGTACGCCGAGGGCACGTTTGTCAAGGGAGAGGAACGTGTGCCGGACATGCGTGAGGACACGTTCACGGCGCTGCTCAACTTCAAGAGTGGTGTCACAGGCACCTGGACGGTGATCAACCGTCCCCTAGCCGATACATTCAATACCGTCATGTACTACGGCAGCGAGGGTGCCATCAACGATCCAGGCGACCCCTTCCACGGACCACGCCTGACCGCCACGCTCAAGCGCCTCGATGGGACCGCATATCCTCTGGCCGAGCTCTACGAGCAGTACCTCGCGGAGATGGGAAACGATGAGCGCGACCGCCTCTTCCCCTATGGCCTCACCAACGGCTTCGCTCTCGAGACCTGCGACTTTCTCCACAGCATCCGCGATCAGCGACCGCCGGAAATCGACGGCGAACAGGGTTTGCATGCCAAGGCCATCGCCTGTGCCATCTACGAATCGGCTGCGACGAACCAGGTCGTCCGCGTGCAAGACGTACTCGACGGCAAGGCGGCGACGTATCAAGCCCCCATCGATCAACACTGGCACATCGCCTGAAGCGACGAATTCTCACAGGGCGGGCGATGTATCCCTGCCTGACGTCACCTCTTAGGCATGGTTCAAGCCAGGCGAGGCCCGACATGACAATTTGCGACCGTCTACCAGAGGGGAAGGCGGCTGAACTGTACAGTCGGTTTGAACCATGCCTTAGAAGCTGATGAGCACCGGCGCAGTCTAGCGCTGCGCGAACACCAGCGATAGGTCGCTACGATGGCCCTTCACGCGGCAGTTTCTCGGACGGAGAGCAGCTGAGTATGCTGTAGGTAACTCAAGCTAGCTTAACCGGCGGCTTTCTCGCTCCCCTTGGATGATCTTCTCCAGAGGATCCCCCGTTTCCCGTGACCAGCTAGTGAGACGTCGTCGCATAGCCAGGAGTACGGGGCGTGTTGCAGGATCACTGGCCAGGTTGTGCAGCTCATAAGGGTCGGCCCAGGTATCGTACAGCTCTTCTCGATCGTCACGATTCCAGACGTACTTGAAGCGTGGTCCGATGATGCAGCGGACATCGGTCATCCCTTCGCCTTGGTAAGGCTTATACTCGCTGAATACTGCTCCTGTGACCGGGTCATTCGTAGCGCCCCGCGCTTCGGGCGGGATACGATCTTCACCGGTAAGCCAGCCGGTGCGATCCTGTCCCTGGGGCTGCAGTAGCGCCTTGCCCTCCTCCCAGAGACCAGCCAGCTGGA
The DNA here is from genome assembly GCA_023381895.1 of Chloroflexota bacterium. Next base: position 4,200 of record JAMCTA010000092.1, on the reverse strand, counting down.
GCAACGTAGGGGCAACATCCACGAGCGACATCGGCGCGTCGATGTGCCGTCCTGTGGGGATGCGACCCGGTGCCCGAACGAGGAACGGTACCCGCAAGCTTTCCTCATACATACACGACTTCTGAAAGAGGCCGTGGCCGCCCATCATCTCGCCATGATCGCTCAGCATCACTACGATGGTGTCTTCAGCCAGCCTCAGCGCATCCAGCCGGTTGAGCACCCGGCCAAACAGCTCGTCGAGTAAAGTGACGAAGCCCCAGTACACCGCCTGCGAGCGGCGCCAAGGCTCCCAGGTAGTGCCGTGGGCCTCGGCGACCTGATGCCAGATCGACTGTCGCTGACAGGTGGGCTTGTTGATCATTGGATCGGCGAAATTCGGCGGCTCTGGCGCTTCCGACGGATCGTAGAGTGAGTAGAAGGGCTCTGGAATCACGAAGATCGGGTGCGGTCCAATGAGCGAGCAAACGTGGAAGAACGGTTGCTCCTTTGGTCGGCATTCTAATTGCTCTAGTGTCCGTTGCACGACCCAAGTATCGTGCAGCCACTCGGTCAGCCCCTCCTGGGGCGCCGTATGCGGCGTGGAGATGCGATGAAGAGAGGTGGTCGTGTCGCCAGGCACAACGAAGGAGAACTCCGGTGTCATGTAAGGATAGGTGTCGGGATGGCCACATTCCTGGAGCCACCGGCGATAGCCCTCTCCGCGCTCACCGGGCCAGCCAGCCAACGCGACGGCACCGCGACCGCGACCGAGGTGCCACTTGCCGCTGTAGGCGACGTGATACCCAGCGTCACGAAAGACTTCCAGTAGCGTCGGTTGCTCTAGCGGCAGCTCGCGATTGTTGCCGACGCCTGTGGTGTGGGCATAACGGCCGGTGAACAGGGCAGCCCGCGCGGGTGAGCAGATAGGATTCGGGGTGAGGCAACGGTCGCAGGCGATACCTTCCCGTGCTAGCCGGTCTAAGTTTGGTGTGCGGCACGGAGTACAACCAGCATAGCCGAGCGTATCCCAGCGCTGCTGGTCTGTCATAAGTAGTAAGACGTTCGGCGGAGTGGCAGAGCGCGAAGCCACGAATTAGCCCTTTCGTCCGACACCGTCCTCGCCCACTACTGGTGCACCTCTATATACTCTCCCAGATACCTTCCCTTCCGTTGTGGCCTGCCTCCTTTGCCAGCTCCCATGCAACTAGCGGAACAGCGCTCGTCTACATCACGCTGCGCCGTGCTGGAGGATGGCATCGATGGTGGAGGTGAGGGAGCGGGCGACCGTTGTAGGGCTCCGTGTGCCCTCCGCCAGATATGAGGTCCATTTCGGCCAGGTCACATTGATGTGTGACCAGACCGGGGAATAGGGTAGCTCCCGTGAGTGCTTGCGGAGTAACTGGAGATACTGAATATTCTTGGGGTGGGAGAGTCCCTGCGCCCACTTGAGCCAGGCCTGATAGACACTCCGGCGCGGCGGCAGAGCAAAGCGTTGCTTCTCTAGGTAGACCGGCCCCGAGGTCAGATACTCGATGAAGGACCAACCCGTCTCTCGATGCTTGGAGTGCTGAGTGAGTCCAATGTTGTTGAAGTTACCGTTCACGATCTCTCCGGCCGGACCGACAGGCAGCGGGGCGATGTCCCAGGCGAAGGGCACCGACCCGTACTGTATCACTGTCGTGTGGGCCCAGTTGAGGGCCATACCGAGCCGGCTACTGGTGAAGAGGTTGAGCGAGGATTCGGTGCTGAGGAAGGAAGGGCTGGGTGAGACCTGCTCCTTGTGCTGGAGGTCGAAGAGGAACTGTAGTCCAGCAATGCTCTGCGCCGTGTCCAGGAGACACTTGGTGTGCTGCGGATTGAGCAGGTGCCCACCTGCTTCCCAGACGAAGGACATCCCCATCTGAATATCGAAGGGGACGAGGAAGCCGTACTGGCTGGGCAGACTGCTGCCGCTCGTATGCATGGTCGCCTGTCGCGCCACCTGGGTGAAGTCGTTCCAGGTCCACTTCCCGGCATCGTACATCTGCGCTGGCGTTTGAGACACGCCAGCTTTCTGGAGCGCATCGGCATTGTAGACGAGCACGGCGGTGGAGATAGTGCTGCTGAGCAGGCCGTACTGCTTGCCTTGCCACTGTCCCACCGCCAGCGCCTGGGGGTAGAAGTCGTGGGGCTGCACCACCTTGGCATCGCGGTCGATGAGCGGTCCCAGATCGGCCAGGATACCTTTGCTGGCGAGCACGGGTAAGACAGCCTCCGGACCAGGTAACCCAACCACATCGGGAGGCACCCCACCGGCAATCAGGGTGAGCACCTTTTCGAGATAGGAAGGTCCAGCGGGAGCAGTGATCACACTCACGTGGACACCGGGATGGGCATGCTCGAAGTGAGCGACCGGGCCGTAGACAAGCTGCTTCATGATGTTCGGAGAGACCTGCCAGCGTGCGAAGGTGAGAATCACTGATCCTGCCCTGACAGCAGATGCCGTCGCTGAGGTGGTAGCTCTCGTGCTCGACAGTGCTGCCGTCGTTGCGATCTTCCCGGTGCTGCTGTTCTGTGCCGTGCTTGTGACACCAGCCGCTGCTCCCCTGCAGGCGGCGAGACCAAATGCCGCGGCACTTCCAGCTAGCCTGGCCAGGAGCTGGCGTCGCGAGCAGAAGGAAACACGGTCAAACGATGTCTTCACGAGCACCTCCTTTCGGGATCTCACGCTGCCATTGGAGAAGGATGCGGCGTAGAGTAATCTGCCGGCAGATGGTGGTGGTAATCATCAGTATCCTCACAAACGTGCCGTGCTTATGACACTACACCGGAGCCACGGTGAACCCGCATGCTCCCGAGCGTGGCGCACGTTAGGTAACAGTTATGGTCTCCGGCGCAACCGGCTGACCTTGACGATGTGATTCACGCGCGGCGAAGATGAGCCGCACCGTCCGGAGATTGTCAGCGCCATTGCTAGACGGCTCGCGATCTTGATCGATGGCATCGAGGAGGTCGGCCATCACGTGACCGAAGGCGTCCGGCTGCCAGGCGCCTTCCAGGCGCGGCCGGAGCGCCACCCGGTGCTGGCCCCGGTGGAAGGCTTCGATCCAGGCGGCACCACGTCCACCGGCGAAGTAGTCGACGGCGCGGACGCTGCCGTCGCTTCCGGCGACGTGAAGCTCCCACGGCATGTCCGTGTTGAGGTGGCCGGTGCAGTCGTCCCACACCGCACCCTGGATGCCATCACCGAAGTCGAGCGTGACGTTGATGAAACGCTGGTTCGGGTCAGCGTGCTCCGAGAGCAGGGCGTAGAGCCGCTTGGGCTCCCGTCCCAGCGCGGCGCCCAACAGATAGCGCACCAGGTCCATGCTATGCACGGAGAAATTGACCAGCACGTCGCCGCCGCGTGGTGGCCGCCGGGCAGTCAACGAGAGCATCCGTGGTTCGCCGAGGCCGCCTACCTGGATGAATTGCTTGGCGGCATAGAAGGCGGGTGCCCAACGGGCGTTCTGATTCACGGCAAGCTTGACGCGCGCCGTCCGCGCCGCCTCGACCATCGCGGCGCACTGGGCGTACGTCTCGGCCAGCGGCTTCTGGATCAAGATGTGCGTGCCGACGGCTGCAGCGGCGCGGACGGCCTCGACCTTCACGTCTGACCAGCGCTCGTGGACGGTGATGTCGACAACGTCCAGGCGTTCCTTCTCGAGCATCTCCCGGTAGTCGGTGTAGAGCGCCTCAATCCCCCACCGCTGCTGCATCGCTGTGAGGACGGCCGGATTGATGTCGGCGGCCGCAACGACGTTCAGTCCGAGCTTACGGTAGGCTGGTAGGTGGGCCGACTGCGCGATGTTGCCCGGTCCGATCAGACCGATGCGCCGGCGCTTCCACTGTTCGCGGTTAGGCCACGCTGGCTGGTAGGGGAGCGTCGTCAGGTCCATCTTACCCTTCCTTCTGGTGCTGCCTCAGTCCAGCCATTCGTCCGTCGCGTCGAACGGCGGCACCGCCGTATTCAGAATCCGGAGGGCCTGGTCTGCGCTGGCCGGATAGGCCCGGTGACGCACACCCGGCGGAATGACGACCACGGTTCCCGGAGTCAAGGCGACGACTGAGCCGTCGAGTTCAAGGAAGCCGTTCCCCTGGAGACAGGTGTAGATCTCCGTGAACGTGCGGTGGTAGTGGCGATCGGAGTCGATACGGATATCCACAAAATGAACACTGGCCGGGCTATCGTCGATAGCCCGG
>JAMCTA010000124.1 GCA_023381895.1 Chloroflexota bacterium | reverse complement strand
CCCATCCCCTAACATTACGGCACAGCGTTGACTGCGCTGGTCGTATACCCCATCTATCGCCTGGGAACTCGTACCGTGCGAGAGCCAGGCCCATTCGGCTATCACCGAATACAAGGAGGGAATCTACTATGGTCAAGTGGCGGAACATCTGGGTCAAGGTCGCTTACATCGGCATAGCCCTCATGGGATTGGCGGCTGCCGCCGGTGCAGGCAACAGCTGGGGCTAACAGCCCAGCTACTCGCCCTCAAGGCGAGACCCCGAGCCCAAGGGCGCCAGCGACGCGTTTACGCGCGACCTCCTTTCTGACGGACAGGTCCGCGGGCTGAACGTTTGTCGGGCGGCTATCCTTGGACCAAGCGTACCTCCTACCTTCGCGTGTGACCGCGCGAGGAAAGGGGGTGCGCTTTTGTTTGGGCTCATCCGAGATTCCGCTCCGAACGACGGCTCGCGCCAGATACTCAGGAACCTCATTCTCATCCGTCACTAATGTTATTCGACCGTCGTGCGGACTTCTTGAGCCCTCAGTCCCGGATTTGTAGGGCCATTAGTCCCGGAAATCCCGCTCGGGGCGACTATCCGATATAACTCGCGCTCATCGAGAAGTAATATGACGACGAAAAGGTAGCGGTGCCTTACATTCGCCTGCGCGTCGGTCGCTCCACACAGCGACGACGAGTCAGGAGACGCGCAGAACGCTCCCCATCCATCATGCGCTTTCGACAGATCCTCGTCTGTCCTCGGCTGAATCGGAAGGAAGCTCTCCCACAGATTCGTGGCGCAGCGTCGGCAAGCAAGGATCTACCAAAAGCGAGCCAAACACGCTAGACTACGTACGTTCGGTAGAGTGTCGGCGCTGTGACGCGGGCGTTGCGCCGGATTTCCTGGTTCCCCTCAGGCTCGGTTATCTCTGATAATGTGGCAGCACCGGTGCCTGTCGCGCGGCGCCTTGCGTGTCAACTTCCTTGGGTTGTTCTGGAGTGTCTAGTGGCCGGCGATAGCAAACTTCCCACAGTGGCACTGATCTACATCTGGGTTGTAGTCGGAAGCGCCGTGGCACTTGCCCTCGGCTATCTTATGAGCCCAGGTGCTGGCTGGCCTTCCCCCGAGTGCAGTGTCTGGGAGCTTGTGGCTGCTGCCTCCATATTCGCTTTCGCCGGCTTTGCCGCCGAGCTGTTCCCAGTTCAAATACCGAGTGCGCGCATATTCGACAGCAACAAGAACAACATTTCTCTTTCGAGCTCGGCCTTCATCGCTAGCCTACTGCTGTATGGCCCAGCCCTCACCATTGTCGCGGCCGGCGTGTCAGTTCTGGCAGCCGACCTACGGGACCACAAAGGCGCTCTGAAGACCGCTTTCAATACTGGACAGTACGTCCTCACAGTTGGTATCAGCGGAGCATTCCTACTTCGGATAGGCACCAACCCCCGCTCTTTCGCGAGCTTTGTCACCTCCGCGGAGGGAATACTCGCTCTTGCACTGACGCTTACATCTTACTTCGTTGTGAACACTTCGTTGGTTGCGGGCATCCTGGCGATGCTGAAAGGCTCAAGCGTCTTCGAGCAGTGGAAACAGGACAGCTGGGAGACCATAGCGCCGTATTTTGGCATGCTAAGCATTGGCACAATCGGCGCCATCATGTGGACGGTGAGCCCCTTTGCTCTCGTGCTGCTTCCTATCCCTTTGGTCGTGCTTCGTGTCGCCTTTAGGGCAACCGCTCAGTTGAAGGACGAGACTTTGCGGGCGCTGATCGGTGTCGCGGAGATGGTCGATTCCCGAGACTCTTACGCATACCGCCATTCAGTCGATGTGGCGCGGTACGCAACGCAGACAGCGACCAAGCTTGGCCTTCCTTTGCGGGAGGTTGAGATGATCAACCTATCGGCCCTTCTTCACGACATAGGCAAGATCGGAACGCCCGATCAAGTGCTCCACAAGCCTGCCGCTCTAAACGACGAAGAACGGTCGGTGATGCAGCTCCACCCGGCGGAGGGCGCGAAGGTCCTTCGCTATTTCTCGCTCTTCCGCCCAGGCGCCGAAATGGTGCTCTATCACCAGGAACATTTCGACGGATCTGGGTATCCGAGCGGCTTGAAGGGAGAACAGATTCCCCTGGGCGCACGCATCATTCATGTGGCTGACGCTTACCAGGCCATGACGTCCGACAGGGTTTACCGGAAGGGAATGGATTCGACCAAGGCTATCAGCCTGCTCATCGCGGACTCTGGTAAACAGTTCGATCCCAATGTCGTGGCAGCTTTCGTGGAAACGCTAGCGGAGTCAGGCGTTGTCGCCCAACCTGGACTAGTCAGGAAGGAAGCGGCTTCGGTTATCCCAGTTGGTGGGGAGTAGAATAATGTTCTTGTGGCCGGTGGCTCTGATAGGCCTGATGCTGGCTGCAGTCACGCGTAGACCCCTTTCCTTCCTCTTGGTCCGGCGGTTTCGGTGGATAGGGCTCCTTTTGATGGGACTCGGCCTGCAACTGCTGATGGTCCTGGCGGCGTCGGGTCCATTCCTGTCCACGCCTACGCTTCCTGGTTTTCCTCAGGCCGGCGGGGTGCTCTACATAACGTCACTGGGCCTACTGCTTGTCTTTGCGTGGCTCAATCGCCGCGGCCTTGGTATCGCCGTCATGGGTGTGGGGCTTCTGATGAACGCGGTGGTAATAGCTGCCAACGGCGGGCAGATGCCAGTGGACCCCGGGCAAATGGCGGCCCAGGGAAGCCTAGATAAGATGGTGGCTGAGGAGACGGCGGGGATTTGGACGGCTCACGCTCAGATAGGGCCCGCCACACGGCTGGCCTTCCTCGGCGACTCAGTACTGCTCCGAGCACCACAGCCGCTAACCAGATCGGTGATCGTAAGTCCGGGTGACCTTGTGATAGCCGCGGGCATCCTGTTGTTCCTCATGGTGATTCCCGAGGCAAAGGCCGCGTCTTCTAAAAGCGCGGGCGGACTCGCCTCTCCCTAACACGTTCAGTTGATGCCTCCACGGGTCATCCCTCGTTCTCGACGGCGCGTAGTGCTTCCAGCGACTCCAGCGCGAGACGCGTTCGGGAGACCCAGGCTTCCAGCGGTCGCGACCTCAGCTCCATCCATGACTCCAGCGAGCCAGCGGTCGCGATCTCCTCGCCAAAGTAGTCCGGAGTTTCGAACTCCAGCCCCTCGGTGCGGATGAACCCCACCCCCATCCCTGCGATCCGCACTATGGCGGGCCACTCCGTGTCCGTGGCGTTGGTAGGAGCAGTCGAGCGCTCCAGTAGCAGGTGGGCCGCTCGCCTGGAGACTCCGCAGGAGCCAGCAGCCACATCCACCGGCTCGCCGTACCAGAGGGAGAAGGCATGGTTGGTGATACCCTCGGTATCGACCTGGACGCGTGGGTGTGTGGCGAACGCTCTCTCTGTGCGCCCAATCATCAGGTAGTCGTGCGTCTGGATCGCGCTGACGGTCGCCGCGAGTTCCGAAGGGTACCGGCTGATCCAGTGCAGCACGCGGTCGAAATCGCAGTAGTGCAGGTGGTGTGCTCCTGGGCGCAGGCCGAGCCTAAGGGCGTGCCGCCTGCCGATCCCGACGGCGCCGTTGCTCTCTTCGATAGATTCTACCGAGGTCCCCGACAAAGCACCCAGCAGCCTTGGCGATGTGCTCGGTGTGGAAACCACGGCTATTCCTTCATACAGCTCCATAAGCTGGCCCAGCAGCCGCTCGGTCGCCTCGACCATCCTCCCATCGGGGTCGTGCAGTGTGGAGACGAGCATGACCATCGTCTCTGCTCCTCAATGAACGAATGCAGGGACGTGAATCCACTGCTGGGAAAATCTATCTTACTAGATGCAGCGCCTCGTGCTTTGCGGCGATGGAGCCGGCCATTGCATCAAGGGCTTTGAAGTCGTTCTCAGAGGGAAATCCCTTGCACATCACCGGCTCAAGCATTTCGACCTTCAGGTTGGGAATCTGGTTCGTGATCTGCTCGACTGCCTTGCTCCCCCAGCCGTAGGAGCCGATTATAGATGCGAACTTTGCCTTACATCTCAGACTGTTGGCCACGTAGGCGGCGGAAACCACCAGAGGGTGCGGGCCCACGTGTACTGTGGACGTTCCGATTACGATGGTGGCGGCGTCGACCAGAGCAACCGCGAGTTTCCCAATATCAGTCACTGCCAGATCAAACTGCTGCACTGAGATTCCCTTCGATACCAACGCGCTAACCAGGTAATCCACCATTGTCTTGGTGCTGCCGTGCATCGAGACGTAGGGGATCACGACCTCATTCTTCGGGACATCTGATGCCCATTCTCGATAGGCGTCGATAATGAACCCGGGCTTGTCATACGCCGGCCCATGGCTGGGGGCTATAACGTCAATTTGATACTCCTTGAGCTTGTCCAGGTTCCTCTGAATGAAGGTTCGAAATGGCATCATGATCTCGGCGTAGTATCTCTTCGCCGCCTGGTAGACTGGCATGTCGTCAGCGGCGTACAGGTCGGAGGTAGCCAGATGCGCGCCGAAGAAGTCGCAGCTGAAAAGAACCCGATCCTCTCGAAGGTATGTCGACATGGTCTCCGGCCAGTGAACCCATGGCGTATATATGAATTCCAGCGTCTTGTTCCCGAGGGAGAGAGTCTCGCGATCATCCACCGTAACGAACTTCTCATCCGGAATCCGCAGGAGGTCCATCAGCATGCCTTTGCCCTTTGGCGAGGTGACGACCTTTGCCTCCGGATACCTGGAAAGGACGATGGGGATAGAACCAGAGTGGTCCTGCTCCGCATGATGTGCGACAACGTAGTCTATTGTTGGGAAGTCGGCCAGTTGCTCCAGCAGGATCTCGGACATACTGGGATCCACGGTGTCAAGAAGAGCCGTGCCCTCTGTCCCCTGGACCAGATACGCGTCGTAGCTTGTTCCGTCTGGAAGCGCCACTAGCGCGTCGAACAATCGCCTGCCCCAGTCGACTGCCCCCACGAAGTAGACGCCATCCCTCATTTCTCTGGCTTTCATCGAGGAACCTCCTTCTACTTGTCTCCAAGCCTGGATCTGGGTCCCACGCTGGACCGTATTGAGCGAGCTGGGCTTCTGTCTGCCGTTGACTGGGCGCGCTGGTCGCGAAGTCCAGCGGGCTATCTACAGCACGCTCTTGCCCCTACCGCGGTGAAGGCTGGCCTGACGCTGGCACTCGCTTGGGCAAATAGGCTAGCTTCTGTGTGACGTCAAGACCGGCCTGCTCGTAAACCCGTGCCAGGTTCGGGGCAGTGCGCGACCTCATCTCTGCGAAAAGGCTTCCGCCGGTGGAGTCGATCCCAACGACCAGCGGCCCCATCTCTCGCACCCTCACCACCCAGGCAGCCTCAGGCTCTCCAAGATCGAGCCAGTGTACTGCCACAACCTCCTCTACCTGCCTGGCATATAGCACGGCGCAACCGCCGGTCGAGTTCAGGAAACATCCACCCACTTCCTTCAGGGCGACCATGGCCTCAGGCCCCATGGTTCCCTTGCCGACGAT
>JAMCTA010000142.1:886-5614 GCA_023381895.1 Chloroflexota bacterium | reverse complement strand
GTAAAGCGAGCGGCTATCGCGATACCGCCATCTCGTCACTATCGCGACGGAGATGACGGACGTGCCGGTAGACGTAGAGCACCACCAAGAGCAGCACGAGCACGACAATCACGGCATCGAAACGGTGAAATAGAGGACCCAGCTCGGTCCAATGGGCGCCGAGCTGGACACCGACGTAGGCCAGCACACTCGACCAGAGCACAGAGCCAATGAACGAGTAGATGATGAAACGGGCAAAGTTCATGCGCGCGATGCCTGCCGGCAGCGAGATGAACGTGCGAACAACGGGAAGCAGGCGCGTGAAGAAGGCGGTTGCCTCTCCATAGTGCTGGAACCAGCGATCAGCCAGGTCCACATCATGATGGGAGAGCAGCACATACTTTCCATAGCGCAACACGAACGGACGCCCGCCGTAGGCGCCCACTGTGTAGGCAAGGATGGAGCCAAGGGTACAGCCAACCCCACCAGCCAGCGCCGCGCCCACCAGGGTGAGCTTCCCTTGTGCCACTAGAAACCCGCTAAAAGGCATGATCACCTCACTTGGCAACGGGACACACGCACTCTCGATGGCCATGAGGATCACGATGCCGAAGTAGCCCAGGTGACTCAACGTCGAAGTGATAATCTGCTCTAAACCGTGCACTCGAGTCTGTACCTATTTCACCCTGCGCAGCACCCATTGACACAGACACTGCAAGAAGCCCTGTCCGGGGAGCTCGTGAGGCAGTATACCGGCAGCGGGTTGGCAGCTCCTGCCCGGCATCACCGTGCAGCAGCATCTAGTGTGCGGTATGATAGAGTAGCGGCGGTTACAGAAAGCGTGTGAACTGTGCCGCACTCCTCAAACCTGTGGAGTTCCGTCTTTCCCACTGGCCTGCTGGTTCCTCTTCTCGTGGCTCGTGACCGTGAAATGAGAAGCCAGTGCTAGCAACCGTGCTCACTCTGCTCTTCCTTGCCGCAGTCGTGATCGCTGTGCTCCTGTTCATGGTCGGCGAGCGACTCCTCCGGCACCTTGGGCCAATCTCCGGAGTCGAGGGGCTCGGCAGCGAGATCGGTGTGGTCCGCACAACGCTGTCTCCTACCGGCACCGTCTATGTTGGTGGTCAGCTCTGGTCTGCCCAAGCAGCGACGGATAGCGTCATCCCCGCGGGGACGCGGGTACGGATTCTGGATCGGGAGGGCCTAGTGCTCACCGTCGAGCCCATCATTGCCACCACGCCTGGCATCACTGAAAGGGAAGAGTAACCATGACTGTTGTCCCACTGGTCATCATCCTGATCATCCTCGTTCTGTTCTTGCCCCAGAGCTTGCGCATCGCGCGGGAGTACCAACGCCTCGTCGTCTTCCGCCTCGGCAAATGCGTTGGCTTTCGCGGCCCTGGTCCGGTCTTGCTCATCCCCTTCGTTGATCGGCCGGTCCTCGTCGATCTGCGTGAGCAGTTCACGGAGATTCCGCACCAGACCTGCATTACCGAAGACAACGTCCCAATCTCGATTGACTTCCTCATCTACCGGCAGGTCATGGATCCTGTGATGAGCGTCGTTGCCGTGAACAACTTCGCTGGTGCCGCGCAAGGCATCGCCGCGACGACACTGCGCGCGATTGTGGGCGACATCCTGCTCGATGAAGTCCTCGCGAAGCGCGAGCAGATCAACGAGGTGCTGCGCAACAAGCTCGACGAAGTGACTCAGCGCTGGGGCGTCAAGGTCACCGCGGTAGAGATCCGCGAGATTCTGCCGCCCAAAGACGTTCAGGATGCGATGAACCGCCAGATGTCCGCCGAGCGGAGCCGGCGCGCGGCGGTCACGGAGTCGGAGGGCAAGCGGCAGGCGACGATCAATGTGGCCGAAGGCGAGAAGGAAGCACAGATTCTCCGGGCTGAAGGTGAGCGTCAGGCGCACATGCTGCAGGCAGAAGGCTACGCCCAAGCGCTGAACACCGTCTATGCCGCGGCGAACAAGATCGATGCGAAGACCATGGCCCTTCAAGTCATCGACGGCCTCAAGGCGCTCGGATCGAGTCCGAGCACTACCTTCGTCATCCCTATGGAGTTCTCCAAGCTGCTCGGCCAGATTGGCGGCTACCTCGACGCGGCACTGCCGCAAGATGCCAAAGATAAGGTGAGCAGGCCGGTCGCCATTCCGATTGCCGCGCCTGATTCCGACACTCAACAAGCACGGTAGCGCGTGTACTGGAGCCTTCTACAGTTCCGATTGCGGATATTCGCCTTCGAGCGGCGTCTCCCGCCCTCGGTCACGATCAGCGCTGCGCTCGCTGTGGCGATACTCCTGCTTCCCTCGGCTGAACTGACAGAGCGGGTGAGCCAGCGCACACCCCAAGCGATCGTCCGGAGCTACTACAGTGCCGTCGACGGCGGCGACCTCAACGCCGTCATGGCGCTCTTCGCAGCTAACGCCCGCCTCTACTTCGGCTCTCTCCGCGGCCAGGGGACGGCCCTGACGGGGCGGAGCAAGATACGAGAGTACTATGCTCGCTTCTACTTTCTGCCTGTTCCCGCCCACCACAAGATCAATGAGCTGATGGTCCAGGGTGACGATGCCTTTGTGCACCTCACCACCGTCTACCCGGATAGTCCCGTGCAGTTCCCTCAGTGGGAACACTTCACGATCCGTGCGGGAAAAATCGTGGCCATCACTGAAGACAGCACACGCGGGGTCGATCACCTGCCACGGTTAGGGGGGAGCTAAGAAGCCGCAGTATCCCTGCAGCCGCTCAGCAGCTCTCTCGACAGCCCAGCACTCCGCCCATTTGACAGATCACCACCAGGGGAGTACCACTGTGCCTGCACAGACGGGCACGGTGCGGAGAGGCATAGAGAAACATGGCCACCATTGTCGTTGATACGAGACAGAGCAGCGCCAGCCGGCTCCGGCCTCTCCCGCTCACCGCGGTCCAGTTACACGATCGCTTCTTCGGACCGCGGCTGGAACAGATGCGCCGCGTGACCATCCCGTCCCAGTACGAGCTGCTCGAGAGCACGGGACGGCTCCAGAACTTCCGGCGAGCTGCAGGACCCGCTACTGGCGCGTTCGAGGGGCTCTTCTTCAACGACTCCGACGTGTACAAGTGGCTGGAAGCAGCGAGCTTCGCCCTAGCGACCCAGCCCGACCCGGCCCTGCAACAGACCATCGACTCGGTCATCAGCACCATCGCCGCTGCGCAAGATACCGATGGCTATCTCGATACCTACTTTACACACGAGCGCACCGGAGAGCGCTGGACAGACCTCACGAGCAAGCATGAGCTCTACTGTGCCGGTCACCTAATCCAGGCGGCCATTGCCCACTACCGTGCCACCGCGCAGCGTTCCCTCCTCGATGTGGCCATCAGGCTCGCCGGCAACATTTGCCGTGTCTTCGGCCCAGCAGGGCGCAGCGGTGTCGATGGGCACGAGGAAATCGAGATGGCGCTCGTGGAGCTTTTTCGCACCACTGGCGACCGGCGCTACCTCGACCAGGCGGGTTTCTTCCTCAACGAGCGAGGCCAAGATCCACCGCGTCTTGGCCGGCGTGCCTACCTTCAAGATCACTTGCCAGTGCGCGAGCAGACCGAGGCGGTGGGGCACGCGGTCCGCTTGACCTACCTCGCGTGCGGCATGATCGACGTTGCCAGCGAAACCGGCGATACAGCGCTCCTCGAGGCAGCAAGCCGGCTCTGGCAGAGCGCCTTCCTGCGCAAGGCGTACATCACCGGCGGGCTCGGTGCACGTTACGAGGGCGAGTCGTTTGGTGAGGATTTCGAGCTGCCTCAGGAGCGGGCCTACGCCGAAACGTGTGCCGCCATCGGTGCGGTGATGTGGAACTGGCGCCTCCTGCAGAGCGATCCTCAGGCCCGCTACGCTGATGCCCTCGAACGGGCGCTCTACAACGGTTTCCTCTCTGGCATCTCACTCGACGGACAAGCCTACTTCTACGTAAACCCCCTGGCAGATCGCGGTAAGCACCGGCGTCAACCGTGGTTCGCCTGTGCCTGCTGTCCACCCAATGTAGCCCGCTTGCTCATGAGCCTCCCCGGCTACGTCGCCAGCACATCGAGCGAGGGGCTCTGGCTGCACCTCTACGCCCGCAGCACCGTGAGCGCTCCGCTCACCAATGGGCAGCGGCTCTCCCTCACGATAGACACAGACTATCCCTGGGATGGCCCAGTGCGCCTGACCGTGGAAGAAGCGCCGGTGGGAGAGCATAGCATCATCCTGCGCATCCCCAGCTGGTGCACAGCGCCGCAGGTGTCTGCTCCCGAGCTATCAGGCAACAGCAAGCCCCAGCCAGGTAGCTACCTCACGTTGCGCCGGGAGTGGCAGCGCGGCGACGTCATCGATCTCGATCTACCAATGCTCCCACAGCGGCAGGTGAGCCATCCGCGCGTGCTAGCAAACACTGGTCAGGTGGCCATCACGCGCGGACCGCTGGTGTACTGCCTGGAGGGGATCGATCACCCAGGCGCGGACGTGGGGGACATCGCGCTGCCTGATGATGCCCCGCTCACCAGCACACCGGCTCCCGCCCTGCTCGGCGGCGTGGTTGTCGTGACGGCACCCGCCAGCGCGCGGCCATCTGCTGGCTGGGGAGAGCGCCTCTACGAGAGGCTGGATGTCGCGCCGGCATCCCCACCACGGTCAGTTCAGATCACTGCCATTCCCTACTACGCCTGGGCCAACCGGCAGGCCGGACCGATGTGTGTGTGGCTGCCGCGCAGAGCGCGGGATTA
>JAMCTA010000142.1:0-876 GCA_023381895.1 Chloroflexota bacterium | reverse complement strand
CCGAAGAAGGGACTAAGCCACTCCGGCGGAATCTCCAGGCCGAACCCTGGGGCAGCGCTCGGAGTGAGCCAGCCATCTTCCGGTACGGCCTGCCCAGGAAGGTTCCAGCCCGCAGCCTCGAGGAGCACTCCCGGTGGTGTGCCGATGAAGCACTCGCACCACGGCACCGCCGGTAGTGCGCTGCTCACGTGCTGACCAAAAGCGCTGTTGCCCCCGGCGTGCAGGATCATACTCGCACCGGCGGCGCCGGCCTGAGCAGCGATCCGGCGGCAGACGGTCGCACCGCCAACCCACTGCACGTCTGGCTGCACCACGTCCACCACGTGGTGGTGAAGAGCCCAGCCAAACGGGATGTGGGTATACCAGTGCTCGCCGGTTCCGAGCGGCTGCCAGGGAAGCCGCTCGCGCAGCGCAATGTGCGCTTCGAAGTCCTCAGGCACGAGACACTCTTCCATCCAGCGCAGGCGGTAGGGCCGGAGCGCTTCAGCGAGGCGGACCGTATAGTCCACATCGAAGGCCATCCAGCAATCGAGCATGAGCTCACTGTCATCGCCAATCAGCTCGCGCGTGCGAGCAACGAACTCCTCGTTCCGGCGAATGCCATCGAGACCATCGGCCGGACCATAGGGACAGGCGAGCTTGAAGGCCCGGAAACCCAGCTCGCGATACCAAGCAACGTCGTTGCCAGTGGCATAGCAGAAGAGCCGCTCTTGCTGCTTCCCACCGAGGAGCTGATACACCGGTCGCTGCAACACGCGCCCCACGGCATCCCAGATTGCCAGATCGACAGCCGAGATGGCGTAGGAGGCGAGGCCCGTTGAGCCGTACGGCTTGGTGGCCCGAAAGAGCAGGTCGGCAATCCGCTCCGCTGCGAAG
>JAMCTA010000004.1 GCA_023381895.1 Chloroflexota bacterium | reverse complement strand
GCACGAGGAAGTCAGTATTCACCCTCCTGGAAGGCTCCTTAGTCCGATGAACCCCCAGGTCCACCTCGACCCCCGGATAAGACAGAAACGCATGCTACTGAGGCCGTAGCCACAGCAACATGCTCCCCTCCAAGTATAACGCGCATCCTGACGACCAGGGTCGTAGAGTGTGTTCTGTGTAGTGTGTAGGTTGTGCAGAGCCCTTGCATAAGCTTTCCGGAGATTCCAGTGGGATGTAGTGGCTGGTCGGTAGGGGGACGTCTCCTCTCAGGGCACTGGGCGCGCCGCCCACGACGGTGCAGCGCATGTTTCTCGATCCCGCCACCATCAGCGTCGCCGACTGGGGCGGCGAGACTGCTGACTGGAGCGCCTCAGCGGTACTCCGGCTGTTCGACGCTCCTCACCATCTTGGCTAGGTGGCGGCGCGGTGGATGAATCTGGTAGCGGTATGACGACTTCGCCTTTCGTGCCGGCAACGCTGCCTCACGTCTGGAGTTTGACCGGCTCAGGTCACGGCGGCTTCCTCGAGCAGGAACGCGTCCTGCCTGGTATCAAGATAAGCGCAGCGGCGCTCAAGCGGGACCTCGCGCAGCGCCATCACCACGACCGCGAACGGTACGACCAGGGCAAGCACGCCTTTATCCACGCCGTCTTGAAACGGGTCCTGGCGCAACGCCCGGATGCTTCTTTGGCGGTCGCCGACGCTACTGACCAAGCCCAGCGGTTGGCGATTCGGGAGGCCTGAGCGGCTCGGCCGGGGCACAGTGCCGGCGTGGCCGGGATGCCGTGAAACATCCTGGACCTAGCTGCTCGCTACCATTACCATCCTGGAGCACAACCACCAGTCAGATCAGAAAGGACGGCACCCGTGCCATCGTTCGCGTTGCCATCGGAGCGGGATGCCGCGTTCCCCCTCGCCCTGCTCGCCGAAGTGGACCGGTTGGCCGCCCGTCCGTTGTGGCCGAACTATGATCCGTGCACTTTGCCGGTTGCCATCTACGACGGACGGCAGACCTGGCTCTTCCGCCATCCCAACCCGCCGCCGGAGTTTGCGCCGAGCAATACCCGTCCAGATGCCCTGGTATTCGGCGGGCTGCACCCTTCCGTCCGCGCGAACACGTCGGTCACCGTGAACGGCCATGCGACGGCAACCGCGCTGCTCAGCAATACGAGTGGGCGCCGTGTGACGGACCTGGCGGCCCTCGTCATTCACGAACTCTTCCACGTCTTCCAGTGCCAGTGCCATCCCGATTGGACCGCCAACGAAGCCGACCTGTTCGTCTACCCGATGGATGATGCCGAGCTACTTGCCGTGCGGCGGCTGGAGACGGCGGCGCTGCGTCAGGCGTTACATACACCTGATCCGACCGAGCAGGCGGCCTGGGCAGCGGCGGCGCTTGGTTATCGTCGTGAACGTTTCGAGCATCTGCCGAGCGAAGCCGTCGCCTATGAACGAGGCAATGAGTTGCAGGAAGGGCTGGCGCGCTACGTCGAAAGCAAGGCGCGTGGCGACCATGATCGCCTGGCTGTGCTCGACCAGGACTTTCCGGCGGACGGGGTGCGCGCCCGTACCTACGTGGTGGGACTCGCCTTGGCACTGCTCCTCGACCGGCTCGCCCCTGGCTGGCAGGAGGAGCTGGAGGCAGGGGAGACCACGCCGCTGGACGAGTTACTGGAAGCCGCGTTGCACCGTGTTGCTCCCGCGCCCCTCGCGTTCAGCCCGGAGGAGCGAGCGCGGGCGATGGCACAGGCACAGGCGGATGTGGCGACGCTCCAGCGGGAACGCAGCGAGCAGCGGCAGGTCTTCTTCGCCCTGCCCGGCTGGCAGGTCGTCATTCGCATTGAGCAGGGCGAGCCGTTGTGGCCGCAGGCGTTCGATCCCTCCAACGTGCAGCAGCTTGGCAGCGGCGAGGTGTTGCACAGGCGCTGGCTCCGGCTCGGCAACGCCGCCGACACTGTCGAGGTACTCGGTCATCCGGCGCTAACGGAGGCGGCGGGTACGCATCCACTCTTCACCGGCGTGCGCACGGTGACCGTCACCGGACTGCCGGAACAACCCGTGGTCCGTACCGCTGCTGCTGACGCGCTCGCGGTCACCGCCGCTGGCGTCACGGCGACCTTTCGGGAGGCCCGGGTGGAAATGCAACTGCGTGATGTCGTGATCACGGTCGGGGGCGAGCAGACGGCCTGATGGTCTGTGTGTCGCCACAGGCGGGACGGCGCGCGAGCAGATTATCGTCGCGACGTTCACTGCGCCATGTGAGGAGAGTGTCTATGGTTGCGGGCACAGTGTCGGTGCCAGACGGTTGGCAGCTTCAATCCCTGCAGGCCGAGGCGGTGGCGGCTGGACGGGCGTGTGTTGTCAGTGCCATCATCGTGAATGACGAAGGTCGGGCGTTCGTTCAGCGGCGCTCGCTCGCCCGGCGGCTGTTCCCAAACTGTTGGGACATCGCCGGTGGGCACGTCGATTCCGGGGAGACGTTGGAAACGGCCCTCGCCCGCGAGATCCGCCAAGAGACGGGCTGGACGCTGCGCCGCCTGGTGTGGCTCATCGCCGTGAATGATTGGGCAGTAGATATACAGGAGCAGGTCGTCCTGAAGCGCGAGTTCACTTTCCTGGTCGAGGTCACTGGCGACATGAGCGCGCCCCGCTTGGAAACCGAGAAGTTCAGCGAGTGGCGCTGGATTGGACCGGATGAGGTCCTCCTGCTCACCGAGCACCGACAGGAGGGAGACACTCTGATCCGCGATCTTGTCCAAGCCGGGCTGTCCAGCACCAACGAGCCGGCAAGCCCGGCGCCCGCCACAGAGCGGCAGCGCTAGCGCCTGCCTGCTACTTGGTGGGATCGGGAGGCAAGGGGCGCGGGAAGAGCGTCATCCGCAGAATGGTGTTGCCGTGGTCGTAGGTGTGCTGGAGAGTCTTCCCGACGACCCAGCGCAGGGGCACATCGCCCCAGACGGTCCGTCGCCTCTCCTTCCAAAGCGCTCCGCCAAACTCCGGCAGTAGGGCGAGCTGGTCGGTACGCACCGCCCGGAACTCAGCCTGTAGATGCACTACGTCCGAGATGGCCGCATCGTCGCCGCCCTCGCCAACGTCGGGCATGCCACCGCCAAGCCATTGACGCATGCTCGGCACCACGACCTTCTGCTCGTAGCGGACCAAGTGGGCGAGGTGGTGGGCGGCAGACCACTCGCCAAGCCAGGGCGGGGGTGGCTCGTCTACCCGTTCCAGTGGCAGTTGCTCGATCGCCCAGAGCACGACATCGCGGCTTCCCTGGAGTTGGTCGCTGAACCAACGGGAAAGGTCCATGGTATGACCCCCTTCCAAGACTTAAGTGTACTGGGAGGTGTGTGGCAACCCGGACGGCAAGCCTGCCGTCGTGCTCCATGGCGGACTTGGTTCGGGTTGCTCACCTGACGTGCGACGGTACTTCGATCCAACGGTCTACCGGATCGTCCTGTTCGACCAGCGCGGCTGCGGGAGGAGCACACCGCACGCCAGCGACCCCAAGGTCGACCTCACCTGCAACACGACCGACCACCTCATCGAGGACATCGAGCGGCTGAGGAAGCAGCTCGGTATCCCGCGCTGGCTGATCTTCGGCGGCTCGTGGGGTTCGACGTTAGGTCTGGCCTACGCCGAACGCTTCCCCGAGCGCGTCTCGGAGATGATCTTGTGGAGCATCGTAACCACCTCTCGCCGTGAGGTCCACTGGGTGACCCACGACGTCGGCCGGTACTTCCCCGCACAGTGGGCCCGGTTCCGGGATGGCGTGCCCGAGGCCGACCGGGATGGCAACCTCGTCGCCGCATACTACCGGCTGTTGCACGACCCGCGTCTCGCCGTCCGGGAGCAAGCGGCGCGGGATTGGTGCGCCTGGGAGGACGCGCATATCGCGGTCCGTCCGGACCACCGGCCCAACCCGCGGTACGACGACCGGCGATTTCGGATGGCGTTCGCGCGGCTGGTCACGCACTACTGGCAGCACGCGGCATGGCTCGAGGACGGCGCCCTGCTCCGAGACGCCGGACGGCTGGCGGGCATCCCCGGTGTGCTGGTCCACGGTCGGATCGATCTGAGCGGGCCGCTCGACATCGCCTGGCACCTCTCCCAGGCGTGGCCGGAGAGCGAGCTCGTCGTCATCGACGAGGCGGGGCATGGTTGGGGCGACCCGGGGATGAGCGACGCGTTGGTCGCCGCTACCGACCGTTTTCCCTCGCGTTCCGTTTAACGGCGGCGCGGTCGGGGCGCGCTGCCGAGCACGCTCAACACCCGCTCCACCTCGGCGATGAAGTCCGGGTGGCCGGGCGTGTCGATCAGGTTGACGGTGACATCATCGATGACGAACGACACTACAGCCGACTTGATCGTGATCCCGCGCTGCCGTTCCAGCGCCAAGGAATCGGTCTAGGTCGTGCCGTCGTCGACGCTTCCGATCTCGTCGATGACACCAGCGGCGTAGAGCAGCCGCTCGGTAAGTGTTGTCTTACCGGCGTCTACCCTCCGAATAGGCCGCAAAGGCCTTCTCGATGGACATGAACGCTGCGCGCATCTCCGCTCCTTGGTCGATTGGCACTGCCGTATTACTGGGAGTAAATCATAGGTACCCCAGCGGCCACGAGCGGCTTCCAGAGAAACCATTCAATCTGCCCTGCCGCCTCCCGATCGGCGAGGACTTCGCGAATAACGTGGCGGGCGTTGGCCGCAAGCGGGGGGTTTTGTGTCCTTGTAGTACGGGAGTTGGATGAGAGCGACGGAGAGCGCCCAGCCGCGACCTCGCTCCCACGTCGCGTCATCGACGCCCATCTCGGCGCGGAAGATGTTCCTCACGTTTGCAGGAAGTAGGTTCCACGCGACGATGAGGTCACAGGCCGGATCGCCGACGCCTAGGCCGCCCCAGTCGATCACGCCTGTCAGGCGGCTGCCCTGGAGAAGCAGGTTCCCTGGTGCCGGGTCTCCGTGGACCCAAACGGGATGGCCGGACCATGAAGGTATTTCAAGTGCTGCGTCCCACTCGGCAGTCACTGCGTCGGTGTCGATCATCCCGTGGAGGGCGGCAAGCGCGGTGCGAGTCGGCTCGTCCCGCATCGCTAACGGTACGCCGCGGCCGGCAGGCGGCCCGCCCGCGAGGTCGACCCTATGCAACGCCTTCACGAACTGTGCCAGCTCGCTGGCGAGCGAATCGGGGTTGGGAATTCGCCCGACAGCGGGGTTCTCACCTTCGAGCCACGGGTAAACGCCCCATCCCCATGGGTAACCCTCCGCAGGTGTGCCCTTCGCAACAGGCACCGGGATCGAAAGCGGGAGAAGCGATGCAAGCAAGGGCAACCACCGAAAGTCCTTGTCCACGCCTCCGCCAGCCCAGTGGATACGCGGGAGCCGTACGACCATGTCGTCGCCGAGCCGATACAGCGCGTTGTCTGTCCCAGCGGAGGGGACGCGCTCGATCGGAAGGTTTGCCCACTGCGGAAACTGCGCCGCGAGCAACCGCCCCACGAGATGTACGTCCGTGTCTATTTCGTCTGGGTGCATCTTCTCAGCGGGCATTAGCTCCTCGTCCTGCCCACCCCAATGGTTGCTTCTGATTAGAGTAGTTCATGCGTTTCATTGTACGGCTGTGTTGCTAGTTCTGATAACACCACTCCGAGCACGAGGTTGATCGCCAGCGGCGATTCAGACCGAGTTCGTTAAGCGTTGGGCCTGCAGCCTTCGGGCCCAGAACGTATTAGGGAGTTGCAGCGGCCATGGGCGCTACGCGCGCCTCTGAAAGCCAGAGACCGCGAATACTTCGATCGGCGCAGCCCGCGTGCAGGCGGTGTATCAGGCGGTGGCACGCTGGATTACGCACGAGTCTCCGACAGGCCGGACACGACCGGTCGGGTGACCATGTCGCTGCACCTGCCTGATACCGGTGGAATCTACATCATCCAAGCCTACGCGACCATCGGCCACCGCGACGAGTGGGATCTCTCCGCCCGCTACCACCGGATCGCCCGCCGTCGCGGCCAGCCCAAAACCATGATGGCGCTCGCCCATAGCCTGATCATCTGCATCTCTGCATCTATCACGTCTTGCACGACCACCGCCCCTACGCTAACCTTGGCCCTGATTACTTCGACAAGCTTGACGCCGAGCGCCCCCAGCACCTCGAACAATTCGGCGACACCGTCACCCTCGCCCCAAAACAGGCCGCCGGCTAACCCAGGCGCCGGGGATTTTCGGGAGAATCACCAGACTTGATGTATTCCACCATCGGAAGCATCTCAGATGTCTGGAGAAAGTCACGTGTGCTGTGCGACTACTATGGACGGTTGACCAGTATGTACACTGTGTCTCAGGCTGACGTTCTACCTAGTCTTGATGCGATGTATACTCCCAACGTGGGGGGGTGTGCTGTGGAGTCATTTACCATCACGGTCGTCATTCTCATTCTCATCGCAGTGATTGGAACTCCACTCATCCGCCGCTTGACGGGTGGAGGCTCAACCGTGTGCAATCGATGCGATGGCACTGGCGAGGTTCAGGAAAACTGGCCCGATCCATCAGAGCTATCGGGGTGGCACCGAGTGAACGGCACGTGCCCCAAGTGCAAAGGAAAAGGACGAATCAACGTTCGGTGAGCCTGCCGAACCTCCGGACCGCTGCAGCGATCACCTCTGCTCGTCTTGTTCGTTCTGCGACGCGCTTCCGAGGACATGGCGGGAGCACACTCCCAGGGGTGATCGCGAGCCGTATAGATCCCCATCTTGAATCCAGACTCTCGGCTCAGCTCACTCTTGGAAGATGGCTCGTCGCAGGAACCAATGGGAAGACGACGACGAGCCGGCTCTTGGCGGAGATCCTTTGTGCGAGTGATCTCCGGATTGTTCATAATCGCCAGGGGGCGAATCTCTTGTCAGGCGTCACCACTGCCCTTGTGCTCGCAGCCAGCCCCGTTGGCCGGATCGACGCCAGTGCGGGAGTGTTTGAAGTCGATGAGGCGCACTTGCCAGCGGTGATGAGTGCCATCAGTCCTACGGTCCTCGTCCTCCTCAATCTCTTTCGTGACCAGCTCGACCGCTACGGGGAGCTCGACCGGATCGCCTCACTCTGGGCAAGTGTGCTGACAGCAACTGGCCAGCCCCAAGTGATCGTAGCGAATGCCGATGATCCCCAGATCGTTCAACTGCTGGACGGGGCATCGCAGCAGATTATTTGGTTCGGAGTGGACTTGGATCCGCAAGATCATCCTGATCTTTCTCTGAGTGCCGATGCGCGCTATTGCCACTGCGGCGAGCAACTCGACTACACCGCGGTGCTCTATGGCCACCTGGGCATGTGGCGCTGCTGCCGTTGTGGCCGGTCTCGTCCAGCGCCTGATGTGACTGCTCGACAGGTGACCCTGCATAGTATCCAAGGGAGCGAGTTTCTCCTTATCGCTGGAAGCGAGCTGGCTCCAGGACGGCTCAACCTGCCAGGACTCTACAACGTGAGTAACGCCATAGCGGCAGTGGCGGCGGCAATGGCCGCTGGAGTGAGGATGGAGCATGCGGCCCACGTGCTTCAGCAAGCAGTGCCTGCCTACGGACGAGGGGAGATGATTCGCGGTGGAGATAGGAATCTCATGCTCTGGCTGGTCAAGAATCCTGCAGGCTTTACCGAGGCCCTCAAGACCGCCTTTGGCGCTCCACCAGCATCAACCGTGATTATGGCAGTCAATGATGATATCGCCGACGGTCGAGATGTCTCGTGGCTCTGGGACGTTGATTTCGAAGGAGTGTTCGCGAGTAATCTTCCGCGCCAGGCGGTGTGCACGGGGACACGAGGCTACGATATCGCAGTGCGCTTGAAATATGCCGGTGTCCCTGAGGAGCGGGTACTAGTACGACCAGGTCTACTATCCGCTGTTGAGGTGGCTCGAGGCATCACGCCATCGTCGGAGGCAATCTACACGTTCGCGACGTACACCGCGATGCAGCAACTACGGAGAATCTTCGTGCGGCGAAAATGGGCGAAGCCCGCATGGGAGTCGTGATGGAGCTGCGCATTGCCCATCTCTATGCAGAGCTTATGAACATCTATGGCGACCGTGGCAACGTGCTCGTGCTCCGGAAACGGTCGTTGTGGCGTGGCATAACCTGCCACGTGACGTCGATCGGCCTTGGCGAACTGCTGGATTGGCAGCAGTTCGATCTCTTCTTCTTGGGAGGGGGGCAGGATCGTCATCAGCACCTGATGGCCCGTGACCTGCAATCTAAGCGCGATGCACTCTTCGCGGCGGTAGCTGATAGGCGTCCACTACTCGCCGTGTGTGGCGGCTATCAACTTCTCGGCCATCGCTACCGCGAAGCAGACGGTGCAGAGCTGGCCGGAATCGGGCTGTTTGACGCAGAGACGGAGCATCCTGGTCTTACCACTCCGCGCTGTGTCGGAAACGTCGTGGTGGCCTGCGAGTGGGCAGGGATCCAACAGACCCTTGTTGGCTTCGAAAACCACGGTGGTCGTACGTTTCTCGGATCGAATAGTGCTCCTCTTGGAAGGGTGATCGCCGGGTTTGGCAACAATGGAAAGGACGGTTATGAAGGTGCCAGGGCTGGAACGGCGTATGGCACATACCTTCACGGCTCTCTACTCCCGAAAAACCCGTGGTTTGCTGATCATCTCCTCAGCCTGGCACTTCAAAGGCGCTATGGAGCAGATGCCATGATCCAACCACTCGATGATCGCCTGGAAGATGCTGCACATCGCACCATAGTGTTGCGATGTACGCAGCGTCATCTGCCTTGGATACGGAAGTTCTCCAGTTCATGACTCTGGCTCGACCCAGACCTGTGTGCACTTCGATCCCTTCGGCGGAACGGTCCGCTAGTCGCGAGGTCCGCTCGAAGCGATAGGCGCAGTGTGGTGAGGTGGTATTCTCGCCGTACCTGGTACCGTTGTGAGCTACAGGAGACTCAGCGACTCGTTCCGCTCCGCTGCAGCATAGAGCGCCTCGATCACGCGAGTGTTGGCCACGCCGTCCTCAGCAGGAGCCAGCAAGCGCCCCGCTGCGATAGACTTTGCCAGGTGATCGGCCTCGAGAGCATATTGATTGACCGCGTCGATGTCGATTGTCTCGGCACTGCCACCGCGGATGAGGCGCACGCTCACTGGACTTGTCCCTGGAGTAAAGGCTCGATCTACGACGATTGATCCTTCACTGCCGGCCACCTCATAGTGGCCACCGCTAGCCGTTTCAAAGCTGCAGTCCACCATCGCGAGGCGATCTCCGGGGAATCGCATCACTGCGCCGAATGAGACATCGACGCCGAATTGTTCCGAGCGGTGCTGAAATGCTGAAACCTCTGCTGGCTCCGCGTCGAAGAGATAGCGTGCAGCGTTCACAGAGTAGCAGCCCACATCCATCAAAGCACCGCCCTCGAGCAGGGCGTTAGTCCGGATATTGACGTCTGGGTTTCGTAGCGTGAAGCAGAATGAGGCCCGGACGAACCGGGGAACGCCGATCTTTCCTTGAGCCACGAGTTCTTTGACGGTGGCGTGCTGTGGATGATGCCGGTACATGAATGCCTCCATGAAGAGCACACCGTTTCGTTCTGCAGCGGCCACCATTTCCCGCGCCACTCCGGTGATGCGTGCGACCGGCTTTTCGCAGAGGACGTGCTTTTTTGCCTCTGTCGCACGCACAGACCATTCAGCATGAAGGGAGTTTGGGAGGCTGATGTAAACGGCATCAATCTCCGGATCGTTGAGGAGATCCTCGTAGCTCCCATAGGCCTTGGGGATCTGGAGCTCTGATGCGGCCCTCTGTGCCTTATTGAGGTCACGGCTAGCGATGGCGATGACTTCGCATCGCTCACTCTCGCGGACGGCTGGGATGAACTGGGCAACACCAATTCGTGCGGTGCTGATCACGCCGAAGCGCAGTTTGCTGGCCATGATGTGCTTCCATTCTCTTGCTGAACCCTGATAGATCCTTCCAACGTTGCGGATAATGATAGCCGTACATATCGGCAAGCCGCGTTTGGCCGCGTTTGACAGTGCTCGTCTAGACGGGCTATAGGTGACGGCATGCAAGCAGAGCACTTACAAGGGCGTGAACACCCATTAGTCACCGTTGATGTGGTGATTCTCACGATTCAGCCTGATCGTCAGGAGGAAGAGGAGTGCTTGCAGGTCTTGCTTCTGCAGCGGAGACAGCCACCGTTCTGTGATCACTGGGCCATTCCTGGCGGCTTTGTGTTGCACAATGAGCGTCTTGATGACGCGGCGCAGCGCGAGCTCCAAGAGAAGGCGGGGGTTTCCAGCGTTTACCTTGAGCAGTTGTATACTTTCGGGGAGCCGACTCGAGACCCGCGAGCGCGAGTCATCACGATCTCCTACTATGCACTGGTGCGCAGTTCTGACCTCACGATCCGGGCAGATGAAGCCAGCGCGACTGTCTCCTGGTTCCCTGTTCAGCACCTCCCCGATCACATGGCGTTCGATCACCAGCTCATTGTTGAAACTGCAGTGCAGCGCTTACGCAACAAGGTAGAGTATGCACCCATTGCGTTTCAATTTGTGCCGGAGATGTTCACGATGGCAGAGTTGCGTCACGTGTATGAAATCATCTTGGAACGGCGTCTCGATCCTGGCAACTTCATTCACAAGATTCTTGCCTCAGACTTGGTGGTCGCAACGAGCCTCCACCGTAGCGGTAATCGGCATCGTCCGCCGCGGCTCTATCGGTTCACTGGAACAATGGTCTAACCCGCACTCCGAGAGTGGGTGAAAGGGGATTGAGCGGTGACAGTCGCCCTCATTGTTGTTGACGTACAGATGGACTTCTGCCCTGGCGGCGCGCTCGCTGTCCCAGAAGGAGATGCCGTCATCCCCGTGCTCAACGAATACGTGCGGCGTAGCCATGCTCTGGAGATACCAGTCATCGCCTCACGTGATTGGCATCCGGCGAAGACGGCTCACTTTCGAGAGTTTGGTGGAGTCTGGCCCCGGCATTGTGTGCAAGATACACCCGGAGCAGCGTTCCATCCCGATTTGCAGCTCCCGGAGGATACGGAGATCGTCTCGAAAGGGACCGGTGCCCGCGAGGATGCTTACTCTGCGTTTCAAGCGCGTAATCAGAGTGGTGTCGCGCTCGCTGAACTCTTGCGTCATCGCGGAATCTCGCAGGTGCTCATCGGCGGACTGGCGACAGACTACTGCGTCCGGGCCACAGTCTTGGATGCACTGTCGCAAGGTTTCCGGGCGGTACTGCTCATCGATGCCAGCAGGGGAGTGAACGTCAGCAATGGTGACGCCGAGCGAGCCATTGCTGACATGGTGGATGCTGGCGCCCAGGTTGCGACGCTGCGAAGGCTCGCAGCGTCGGTTCCGGGCTGGAAAGAGCAAGAGAGGTGAAGCGCGCCATGCCTTACGATCGAACGGCCTGGCGAGAAGGCGTCAACCCAGGGCTCCTCACGGATATGTATCACCCTGACGCCGCGTATATCAGCTGGTGCAGTGGTCATAACGGCATTGCAACATTTGATCTCTACGCTCGACATTCTCCGCTAGGTGGCGCCTACCTCTTGGTTGCCGGCCTGGAACAGGCATTGGAGTTCGTCCGTGATTTCCACTACACCCAAGAAGACCTCCGCTTCCTCGCCCAAGTACGCGACTACGATCCGCGCTTTCTCGAAGAGTTGGAGGGGCTCCGCTTCACCGGAGAGATTCTTGCAATGCCGGAGGGCTCCATCGCATTCCCAGACGAGCCGCTTCTCCGCGTCACAGCGCCGTTTCGCGAGGCGCTCCTGATAGAAGCAGGGCTTCTCAATGCGGTCAACCTTGCCACACTTATTGCAACGAAAGCCTCGCGCATTGTTTGGGCCGCAAAGGGCCGGCGCGTTTCCGAGTTCTCCTTCCGGCGCGCCCAAGAACCATTTGTGGTTGCACGCTCCGCGTTCATCGGCGGTTGTTCGAGCACCTCGTTTCTAGCAGCTGCCTATCAGTATCGATTGCTGGCTACTGGCACCATTCCCCACGCGTTGGTACAGATCTTCGATGAGGAGCGCTCGGCCTTTGAGGCGGTAGCGAAGACCTACAACCGTTACACACTTCTGCTCGATACCTATGATGTCCAGCGGGCTGTGCATACGGCCGTAGACGTGGCGAACGAATATCAAAACCTTCTCGGCCATACACTGGCTGCGGTACGCCTCGACAGCGGCGATTTGTTGGAAGATAGTCGTTACGTGCGCGAGGTACTCGACGAAACAGGACTCACCGACGTGAAGATCCTGGCCAGCGGTGACTTGGATGAGTTTTCCATTGCTGATCTGCTGGCTCAGGGCGCTCCCATCGATGCCTTTGGAGTGGGCACGAGCCTGGGTGTGGGTGCCGGATCTGTTGCCCATGAGGTAGACGGCGGCTCGCTTGGTGGCGTGTACAAGCTGGTGCAATACGCAGACGCAGGACAGGGAGCGCGTCCACTCATCAAGCATGCTATGGGAAAGGTCACGTGGCCGGGCAAGAAGGAGGTCTATCGCATCGGTCAGTTTGAAGAGGACTTGGTCATGCTGGCCTCGGAGCGCCCACCGGAGCGTAGTGCACGGCTGCTCCGGCCAGTGGTGCAGAACGGCGCAGTGCTTCCGGGCAGCTTGCCTCCACTGAGCGAGGTCTGGGAGCTCGCTCAGCATAATCTACGCAGCTTGCCCGAGCAATACCGAGCGCTCAAGGATGCTCCGCGGTACCCTGTACGGTTTAGTATAGTCCTCACGCGACTCCGCGAGGAACTGCTCAGCGGAGGAGTACCACCTTTTCCGGACAGCGAGGCGACAACTGATCACGCTGCCCTAGGTGCTTCACAAGGCAGCCTTAGACGTGGCCCTCAAGAATAGTGCGGATGTCTCGGATCGTGAGCCGAGTTCGCTCCGAGGCGAGTTCTTGGTCAAGCTCGGTGAGCAGCTTCCTCCTCGCCTGAGTTTGCTCTTCGGTGAGTGAGTCCACCGATGCTTCAGAGCTACCCATCTCAGGGTGGGCGGTGTAAAGCGCAGCGCGGTACCGTTCGCGCAGCTCGTTGAAAGCGGGAGGACGCTCGATGAAGCGTCCCAGCTCCCGTCCGGAGGAGTCGAAGAACGCGAAGACGGGAATGCTCCGGTACTTTCCCTGATTGAGAAACTGGTCAGCGAGATCGAGGTGCTGATCACGTAGGAAGATGTGGGGGACTATCTTGCCCTTTGATGCCGCGCAGAGCCTCTGCAGTATCGGTAATCCTGCAATCACATCGCCACACCAGTCTTCAGCGAGGACAAGCGCGTCGATGGGCTCGCTGATCGAGGCGAAGAACTGCTCTTCGGCAGGAGTCAGCTGTACGGATGACCTCACCTGTTCGATGCGATTTTGATTCCGAGTCATGCCGGACTTGAGCTGCTCAGCGGCGATGGTCATGATTCACACTCCTCAAGTGGCGGTCGAGCCCACGTGACATACTTTTCCTTCGCATACATGTTTAGCTAAGGAGTAGCAACCGGTGTACCAATTCCTTGGGTCAGGAAACCTCAAGACTGGGGAGTCGGTCGATTTTGGCTTTGTCGAGGCCCCCGACCTCAATTGGGCTGGCAAATTGCTTACCTTTCTGGCTCACAAAGGAGCGGACTGGCAGTATCATCTAGAACGCGCGCTTCGTGAAACGCTCTCTGGCTTGCGGACGCGCTTCTACGTCGCCACAGTGCGGGGTGAACTCATCAGTCAGGTGATGGTCTCCGATGCTCGTAGTTCCGGCATCGTAAGTCACGTTTTTACCGCACCGGCTTGGCGTCAGCAGGGAGCCTATCGGCAGCTTATGGCAGTCCAGATGACGCAGTGCCTTCGAGACGGTATTCGCGTGCTCACTCTGGGTACTGGCTTCGAGTCTCATCCTTACTGGATCTATCACTCTTTCGGCTTCCGTTCGGTTGCTCCCGGATCGGGCTCTATGATGTGGCGCGCTAGCACTGATGCGGTCCAAGAGTACCTCCTTCCGCAGGGACCGGTACACGCGCGGGCGCTAGCGTGGGGCGACTGGCCAGCATTGAATGTGTCAGCATTCATTGCACCTGCGGAGACGGAAGCGCTACCGCGTTTCGGTTGCCTTGGTGTGAAGGGGCAGGGCAACCTCGAAGGACCGTTCATCACGTTCATGCGACGGGCAGAACGGCTCGAGATCGGAGAGCAGCGTGTGCTTGAAAGCCACTCGGGAGCCACGGTGGGATGGTGCCTCATGCAGCCCGACCCCTGCTGGTTTGGCGATGCTTGGCGCGTAGATCTTGGTGTCGTGCCAGGGTTTGAGCAACACTGCCAGCTTTTGACCAATGAGCTTCGCTGGCCAGACAGTCCCCTCTGGACAGCGACATTGCCACGAGAAGACCACGACACGTGGATCGAGAGTCTTGGATTCAGGCGTGCAAGCTTACTCAACAATTGGTTGCGGATTGGCGATCAGCGCCGCGATGTGTGGCTGTGGGCTCGTCAATGATCATGTCGATCACGTCCTCTGAATGGTTTTTCCCGGGAAGAGACCAGTGCTACTTCGTTTCATGAGCAAGGGAGCGATTCGGACGTAAGAGTGGTGAAGCATTACGTAGACTCTCGTGCGGAGCGCGGTGTGGGCTGTGATTGAACAGGCGTGAAAGTGTGAAGCGACTTGGAGTTGCCTGGTACGACATTGCATCTGTGATGCTTCTCGTGGGCCTGGTCGGCTTTCTCGTGGCAGTGGTGTTGCAGCAGCGGAGCATCCAGTCTGTGGTCGGCAGGTCACGCGAGGGCGCAGCAGTGCCAAGTGCGACAGCCGTGCTCAGCATGTCGGAGACGCTGCAGCAAGCAATTCTTACACAGCCTGCAGCAACTGCAACGCGCGTGCCAGCGACCGCGACTACCGTACCGACAGCAACTCCAAAGCCGAGTGTGCCGGCCACGGTAACTGTGACGCCAACGGTGACCAGGGCACCGAGACCGTCTCCCACAGCAGTAACCCACGCGGCTATCACACCGACCGGGCGGTCCCAACCTCCAAGACCCATTCCGAGCCCAACTCGTTCCGTGCCATCGATACCGGTGGAGTATCCCACAGCACAAGGGGCGGGCGTGCGAGCTCTCGAACTCAGTGCCACGACGCTGGCGCTGGGCTCGACCTACGTGGCGGTCGCCATCACCGCCCCCCATGCATTGGTCACGCTGACGATCCACTACCCGAATCAGCCTCCACAAGCCATCACACAGCGCGCAAACGCGCAAGGAATCGCGTCCTTTCGTTTGACAGTTCCCAACCGAGTAGGAAAGGGTATCGCAACCGTCACTGCTCGTGCTGGCTCTGGCCCGGTGGCGAAGACCTTCGTGATTTCCTGACCAGATGAGTTCCAGGACCACGGTCGTGACAAAGGCACGTGCTCGCTTGGTGGTTGCTCCCTTGGAACAGCCGTGTGATACTGTGGGTGAAGTGCTTCTGGGTCGTACGCAGACCCACCGCCTGCGCGGAGGTCAAGACATGTCAGCACCGCGGTATGAGCGCGAGATTCGATCTATTCTTAACAATCTCCCCGATTTTCCGGGCGAGAAACGGCCTGGTGATCCTCCTCGGCGACGAGTGCCGCACACATCCCACCCTCACTGGAGTGTGCCTGTACCCAGTGCCCGTGACGCGTTTCTCGTAGCGATTGTTCTGGTTGTCCTGGCGCAGTTTGGCAGAGTTGTCGTGGGTGTTTCAGCGACGCATCTCTTGGGAGTCGTGGCATCACTGCTGATCATCTATGCTATTGCTATCTCACTTGTGCGCGCTTTCCTTGCTCCTACTCCTCCGCACGTCTGGCGAGGGCAGATCATTGAGTCCCAGAAGCGCGGAGGGCTCGATGATGTCGTCCAGCGTGTGAAGCGCTGGCTGCGCATCAGGTGATGTGCGATAGCGTGCCGGCACGCGAGTCTGCTTTCTTCCCGCGCCGTCAGTGCGGATGGTGGGTGCTACACTAGTCACTGAGTGGAAGGGTGAGCAACGGTGAAGCTGGTTACGGTCATCGCACAGCAAGATGACGTTGCTTCCCTCATCGATGCTCTCCGGCAAGCAGACTTTCGCTTAACTCGCCTGGAGACCGCAGGAGGCTTCCTGCGGCGTGGGAATGCGACTGTTCTCGTTGGGGTGGATAGCGATCAGGTCGATGAAGTTCTCCGGATTGTTCGAGAGACGTGTCAGTCCCGTACCGTCACAACTGGCGGAGATCGGGCTGTCCGGACTGGTGCAGCTACGGTCATGGTGCTCAATGTTGGTCGCTTCGAGCGCCTGTGAGTGTGAGAGGAGCACCGAGTCGTGGAACCGACAAAAGTCATTCAGCTGAGTGAGGCCGACTGCTGGGCCATTGATTACCTCATTCGTCACACGTGGAAGGACGATGATGGTCCTCCTGGTGGAGCGAAAGGCCTTCTGATCAAAGTTTTCAGCCTCCTCAAAGAGTTCGAGGCTGGCTCAAAAGCTCCGACTCTACCCATAGCTCTTACCGAGCACGAGTGTTGGTGCATCGATTTCAACATTCGGCACGATCTCAATATGGGACACGAAGCTGTCGGGAAACGCCTCCTTCTCCAGGTTTTCGGACTGATTCTCGAGTTTCAGAATGAGCTGGCCACAGAGAAGAGTCTCCGCGGCTTTGGATGGACTCCGCGTTCCACTCGTCCGAGCGACCAGAGTCCGGCCGACAGCGCCGAGGGCTGATTCAACGAGCAAGAAGGGCAAGCGCGGTTCCGGTGCCAGTAGATTGGCTTGTTTTTGCTGGTGTCGGTACGTTCGCTCTCACCGCCCTTGGCGCTGAGATTGGTCTACGCCTCTTTTCGGGCTTTCGGTCGATAGAGAACAAGTCGGGGGAATACCGACGCGATACTCTGTCGAATCCGAGGCAGAGCTCCCGGTTGCCGAGCGTCATCGGCCCAGTCTTGACTCTCATTGTCCCCGGTCTACTGCTCCTCACCGCTACCCGCGACGTTTCGCACCGAGGCCCGTTGATGCTCTGTGCCGTTGTCGCGTTTGTCGAAGGCATGCTGGGCTGGCTCGATGATTTTTCGAAGTCGCGCGGCGAAGGGCTCAGTGAGGGCATCAGACTGGCTGCCCAGGGAGCTGTCTCGGCACTTGTCGCTGTCGGCCTTGTTGCCACCGGAGCGGTATCGGTACAGTCCGCTTCTGGCGTCGTACAGCTGCTGGCTGACGTGGCGCTTTTTGTTCTGGCCGTCCTATCAACCGGCTTTGCAGATGGTGTTGATGGTCTCGTGAGCTCATTCGGAGTGATCTCTGGGTGTGGCTTCGTTCTCCTGGGTGGTGCTCAAGGGAGCACGTATCTGGTGTTTCTTGGAATCCTCGTGCTGGCCAGCTGTGGTGGTGCGCTGCTATCGAACACACCTTCCAACTGGACACGAACGAACGGGATATCGCGGCGTGCGCGGGCCTATCTCGGCGATAGCGGAGCTCTGGTAGTTGGCGCCCTCGTCGCCTTGCCACCGCTGCAAGCCGGAGATGCCTCCTTACTGCCGCTCATTGCAGCGGCAATTACTCTAGAAGGCGGCAGCGTCTTCATTCAAACTGGTGTGTTGACTCCTCTCTACCGCCGCTTTGTGAGGCTGACCCGGTTCGACGCATCCAAGACCTTTGTTCCGCACGTTGAGTTCCCTTTGCCGTATCTCGCAACACCGCTGCACTACCATCTCAACCTCCTCGGATTTGATCCCGGTCATACTCTCAGTGTTCTCCTCAGCCTCCAATTACTCGGAGTTCTCTGTGCTGCAGCAGTCAGAGCG
Organism: Chloroflexota bacterium; assembly: GCA_023381895.1. The sequence continues at coordinate 7,827 of JAMCTA010000004.1, read as the reverse complement.
CTGGGCACAGCTCCAGCGGCCGCTGGCGTGTGGACGCTGGGGCTAGTAGGACTTGTGCTCGTTGCTGGAGTCCTGGCTTTCGCCAAACGGGTCACTGTGAGAATCGAGACTAGAGGAAGGACTCGGTGCCTCGTGATTGGGCGCGGCCTTGGCCTAAGGGTCCGAGGACGGGTGCTTGAGCGCCAGCTGGCTGTCGTGCCGCTTGGAAGTGGGGAACTTCCCCTGCCTCTCCACACAGTTGCGGTGCTGCATCGTCACGATGCATGGGCTCTCGCTGCTCTGGCGTGCTGGCCGGAACGCCCAGCGCTCGCACGCGAGTTTGCGGCGCGCATCCGTCCGCTGAGCCTCTTACTCCGGCCTGAGATCACCAGCATCGTGATCTCTGCTGCTGTCCGTTCAGGAGAGCTGTCCAACCTTGTCGCGACATGGCGGCGAGCGCTACGCGATGTCTATCAAGAAGGGCGGCTGGATGTGGTCCTCACGGACCTCGCGGGGCACCTCGAGGCCTCCGGCGATCTCGAAGCGGCCCATCAGTGCCGGTCGCAGATCTTGGCAGTTGTACCTGGGACGACGCCCGCATCAGTACCGCGGCAATCAGAGCTGGTCCTAAACTGAAGCCACGACGGGAACTACATGGCTGGACGCTTGCGGACTGCGGATTTCACCGTGGCTTTGGTATAGGATGATCGTCACGGATGCCACGGGGCAGCTGTTCACAGACCGGCGATTTCGAGCGTTGATCGGTCTTGATTGGCCAGAGCAGTCGAACGTCACGTTGGAAGTTTTATCTCAACGCTCCCGCAACACGGTGTTCCGGCTCACGTGTCTGGAGTCTGCTGAGAGCGTTATCGTCAAAATCGTGAGGAAGTCTGAGGATCCCTTCTGGGAGCATCACCTGCGGCGAGAGCACTGGCTGTTACGCCTTCTCGAGCGATTCTGGCAAGGCGGCTCACCGCGACCTGTCGCTGTAGGGATCAATCGTGCGTGGGGCTTCCTCGCGATGGAGGACCTCCAAGCGCCCTCCCTGGCAGAGCTCGCATCATCCCTACCTCGGGAATCGCTCAGCGGGGCCATTGCGCTGGGTCTCCAGATACTGGCCTCACTTCACGGCGCGCTTGCCGAGCACGATGCAGTGTTCCGCCGCGTCATCGCGAGCATACACCTTGATGAAGTGACAGAGGAAGCGCTCCGAGCCAGGTTTTGTGTCGCGTTGTCTCGACTGTTCCGGTTGGATGACAGGTCCGGAACCGCCATATGGGAACGCGGCGGAAGACTCCACGAGTCGCTCCTGACAGAGCCGTTGCAGATCATCCACAACTCATGCGTTCCTCTCAACGTGCTGGTTGACCAGCGTGCATGGGTCATCGATTGGGAAACAGCGGCTGTCGGAGCATTGGAATGGGACCTCGCGGACCTTGTGTTCTTCCCCCCGTTTTCACTGGGCCTTGAGGACACACTGGAGATTGTCCGAAGTGCCTACGATCGTCCCTGGAATGAGCAACGGCTCCTTCTGGCAGCGCTGCTGAGGTCTCTCGACTACGCCGCAAGCACTGAGGCCCGAGCAGCAAGGAGTTCTGACCCCCAAGGTGAGGAGCACCAGCGTTCTCTTGCGTACCTGCGTCAGGCACGAGACCTGGCTCTGCGCTTCGGTTGGCGAGAAGTGGTCGAGCTCGCCAATGTGCCGGCTGCTGATACGAGAGCAGATGAGTAGCCCCGCAGGTCGTGGTTTCTGATTGCTGCTTTCAGCCCAGACCAGATGTCCCACTACACTGGCGCCGCGACAGTGCCTGGTACAGGCTGGTATGGGGGCATCTGTGGGCTTCTCCTAAGGCGGAATCTGCAACTTGGATTCGAAGCGCTATCTCAATGTGAGGGGTGTGCTACGGACTGAAGGTCACTTAGCGACTTCACTTACCCACTAGGCTGGCGCTACCTCTTCAAGAAGTCATCACCAAGACCGATCAGAGATCCGTGATCGCGGAGAAGAGCGCCAGCCAATTGCCTCCTCTCGGAGGGGTTGACGACCACCAAGCATCTTGACAGCGCCTCTTCACGCTTCAAGAATGAATCTTGAGCCAGAGAGGGGAGAAGGATGGCCGAACGATTTTTCCGCCACGGTCATGAGCTCGCTGAGGACATTGCGACCTACAGAGTTCCAGAGGGCACGGTGGCGTGCTGGTTTTTGGGCCAAGCCGCGGTCGTCTTGAAGAGCACTGCCGGAGTTCTCTTGATCGACCCCTACTTTCGCGAAAACCCTGGTCGCCTCTATCCGCCGCCACTCCATATCGATGAGCTGGCGGCGATTGACTGGGTGCTATGTACGCATCATCACCTCGATCACCTTGATCCAGGGACAGTAGGACCTCTGGCGCGCCGTTTTCCGCAGTGCCGTGTCGTTGTTCCTGAGCCGCACCTCGGCATCGCGCTCGACGCTGGCGTGTCTAGAGATCAGCTGGTGACTGCAGTTGTGGGCGAGTCTATCGAGGGGCGATCTCTCAAGATCACTCCACTGCGTGCGAAGCATGAGGAGTTCGAGCTGAATGCAAGAGGCAATCATCTCTACCTCGGATACGTCGTAGAGACGGATGACATACGCCTCTTTCACGCCGGTGATACCGTTGGCTTCGATGGGCAGGCAGAGGATTTGCAACCGTTCCGTCCGCACGTCGTGTTTCTGCCTATCAATGGTCGCGACTGGCTACGCAACCGCCGCAATATCGCCGGCAACATGAACTATCGTGAAGCTGTCGATCTCGTACAAATGGTACGGGCCGAGCTTATCGTGCCACTCCACTATGATCTCTTCACCGGCAACACGGAGAATCCTGCCTTCTTCGTGGATCACCTCTTCCGCACGTGCCCGGGGCAAGCATTCAAGATGCTCGCAATCGGTGAGCGCTTCCTGGTCGCACCGTAGTCGTGGTGTCATGAGCAGGTGTCTACATAGTCTTGGGGGCTGCACGAATCAAGGAATCAAGTAAGAGCTGTAGCACTCAGCTTGTGCAACTGGTCACCTGCGATCTCACAAAAGACGCCGGCAACATCTTCATGGCACGTGAGCACAAAGACCTGGACGTGTTCTGAGACGGTGCATAGTGTGCGGGCCATTGCCCTGGTGCGCTGCGCGTCGAGATGCGCACCAGGCTCGTCAAGAAAGATCGGGATCTTCTCGCCCGACGTCGACAAGGCGTCGACGAGGTTGAGGCGCAGAAGAAGCCACAAGGCATCCTGCGTGCCTTTGCTCAAGTCGGTCACGTCCACTTGTCGAGGTGGGTCTGCAAGCCAGGCGGTCGGGATCAGAGTCGTGCCCTGGAGATCGACCCGGCTGTAGCGCGACTCGGTGGCGACTTGGAACTGCCGGCTGAGATTGCTCTCCACACGCTGAGATAGCAGCGTGAACGCCTTGTGGGTTGCCTCATCGATGACGCTGACCGCCGACCTGAGCGCTTCTATCTCGCGAGCGATCCGTGTGAGCTCTCGGTCTGCACGCTCGAACTCCTCGTTTAGCGCTGGTAGGTCTTCCACGATCTCGAGTGCGCCTTGGAGCGTAGCGAGAAGGGAAGCATGGCATTGAAGAAGCTCATTGTACTGCCGGCTCACCTGAGCTACTTCTTCTTGAGAGCGACGTAGCTCGCGCTCACTTGGAGCAGGCGTGTCAACAGATTCAGGAGCCTCGTCAGGGAAATGCATCAGCCACTCGTGCTCGAGACTTTCAACTGTGTCCGGCCCTAAGGCTGTGCTGAGTTGCTGCCGCGCCAGCTCCAAGTCGATGCCGCGCTGCCGCTCCTGGAGTGCCTGTGCGACCAGCCTGTCGAAGCCTGCCAACTCTTTCTCCAGGCTGTCTGCTGCGATGCCGATGTGTTCTAACTCCGACCGTAGCTCTGACTCCAAACCATCGAGGTGTGACAAGCGCTCCCGCAACTGGTCGACCTTCCGTTCGCAAGCTTCACACTCTCTGGAGGTCCCATCCAACTGCGACTTCAAGGTCTCCATGTGCTCAAGAGCTTGGCGGCGTGCAGTAACAGCACCCTGCCAGTCTCCTTCGACAGGAAGCTCATAGGCACGCAAGAGATCGCTGAGCGCGTTGTTAGAGGTCTTGATGACCACTGATGGCTGCGCAACTGGTCCCTCATCCCCTTGTTTCTTCAGCGCCGTGCCGGACTGATCCTGCAACACCGCGAATACCAGCGCAGCGCAGACGATCAATGGGACGGCAGCAATCATCCACTTGCCCGGAGCAGCGGCGAGCACAACCCCATCCAGAACGAGAGCGATTACCGCGATTGCCACGGCGTTCAGCGCGCGGTGGGGACGCCAGCTAGTTCTGTTTGTCTGAGGGGCTTGACTTTGCGATTTTGGGCGCTGGACTTCTGCTATCTCAGCATCGGCCTGCGTCATTGATCGAATTGTCGCAATCACAGCGTCGGGAATAGGCACGACCTTCTCGGTCGCTGAGAGATCTTGTGTCAGGGCGGCGTGCCGGTCTTGTGCCTGCTGCAGAGCTTGCTCGGCGGCGCACAGCTGCGTGGACAGCTCTGCGCGTGATGCTGCCTCGTGCTGCAAGAGCACACGCAGCTTATTGATACGCTCGCCAGTTGGGGGGATGTCTGGGCCGCGTAGCAATGCCTCGAGCTCAGCGCACTGTAGGTTCAGTGCGCGCACTTCTCGAAGCCGGGCTGCCAATCGATGTTTCTCGAGGACCTGATGCTGTTTGTGCGCGTGCTGGAGACCGTGTTCAGCCTCGATCCGCTTGTGCTCGAGAGTTCGGAGCTCTTGGCGCTGACTGGCAATGTCGCTAGCGCGCTGGCGCGCCTCCTGAAGCTTGTTGTAGGCGTCTTCCCGCCGTCTTGTGGCCGCACCGTGCGGATGATTGCCCCTGTCGGCTCGTCCCAGCTTATCCAGATACTTGTTGAGCGCTGTACGAGCTTGGACGACAGAAGCTTCTCCGCGAGACGTTGCCAGACCGACGAGGTCCTGATTGGGCTTGCCTTTTGGCCCGTCGGGCGCGACAGCAATGTCTCCGGCGATGAGGAGCGCAGTGCGCCGGAAAGCCTTCAGGTCAAGTCCGAGATGCTTGGCGCCAAAGTCGAACTTGCCGTCGTTTGACCATCGGTACTGATGAGAAATGTCTTCCTTCTCAGTATCGTCCCACACGTGCGTCTGAATCCTCCGTCTCCCGCTCTGCCCGTAATCTCGGTTGATCCGGATAATTTGCCCGGTGCCGAGCTCAAGGCGAAGCTCTGTTACAGTCGTTCCTTGTCCGACCCAAGACAGGTGGCGATCTACGGAGGAGCCGCCGTCAAAGCCAAAAAGCGACCCAACGATGGCTTGTTGCAAGGTGGTCTTGCCACCTTCGTTGGGAGCGCAGAGGAGATTGAGGTGGGGGCCGAATACGAAGGCGCTGTTCTGCCATGGGCCGAACTCCCAAAGCTTTAGATCGAGGAGTCGCATCTCAGTCGTCCAATTCCTGATTGTGGAGCGCTCGCAATCCGAGGTGTAAGGCGCGTCGAAGCATGGCTTGGTCTCCAGCCTCTCGCTCGAGACGGCTCAACATCAACCGGGTGAACTCGCCGGCGACAGTCTGTTCCTTCAAGAGGGATTCGTAGGACCATTCTGGCTCGGTGCCGTCCGCGACTTCGATGTGCCACGCGATTCCCGCACTACGTAGATCGTCGATAACGCTAGGAACCGTCGCGTTCCCTCGGAGAACAACTCGCAAGAGCCCCGTCGTCCACTCCGAGTGCAGAACCTGGCGCTTGCGGAGCTCATCGATGATGTGCTGCGACGTGACTACTCCTTCCACCTCGATACTCTCCTCAAAGATCTGCCGGCCGGTGAGCGGCACCGTCTGGATGTCGACTTGGGTGTCCTGGCAGGATACGAGGAGGGCGCGTCGAGGGCCCGTTTCCGAGAAGTCGAGAGCTTCAGGGCTGCCCGGATAGGCCCATGCGATACGCCCTCCCACCAAGCCCGATAAAGGCGTGTGGATGTGACCGAGCAGCGCTAGCAGGAAGCCTCGACCGGTAATGTCCTGCGAAGTGAATGGTGCATAGGGACAATCAGGGTCCGGCGGATCGGCAGTGCCGTGGATCAGCACGATACTGGGCCCTCTGGGAGTGGGGGCGGCCGCGAACGGGTTCTCGGTACGCTTGTTGGAGATGAAGGCGGTGCCATAGATGGAGAGATCTCCGATGCGCCGCTCGCTCCAGGCAGCAGAGGAAAAGATGTGCACGTTGGCCGGCCAAGTTGTCGTGGCGTACACCGACCGCGGTGTCCAGGGGTCGTGGTTTCCCGGGGAGATGACGATCGGGGTGGGGGCGATTGAGTTGAAGAGATCTGCTAGAAAGACACCGAGATCCGCTCTGGCAGTCTCGTCTTCGTAGAGGTCACCACCGATCGTGACGGCGTCGACTGCGCGCGTGCGTGTCTGGCCCAGGAGATCCTTGAGGCGTTGGCGCAGATCCTTACGGCGCTGAACGCTCACTTCGTGGGGCAACCCCGAAAACCGCTTGTCAAGGTGGAGGTCAGAAAAGTGCAGGATCCTCATTGCTCCCCTTCCCATTGAGACGTAATACCTGGAGGCCTTCTGCGTCTGTCACCGTGCCCAGGTAGCCCATATCACATCGAGAACATGGCTCACGTGTCGTCACGCTTCCGGAAGACTCTACATGACATGACGGCATCGTACTCGCCGGGAGGAGGACGATACCGAAAGCGCGACTGGTCTTGGAACCCCCTGCATGGCTCGTCGACAAGGCTGGTATGCTTGTGGTGCAGCAGTTTGCTCTCCTGCTTGGCTTGAGGTGGTGGATGTTTGGTCTCGTGCGAGTACCAGAGCTCGTCGCTCTGTTGGTGATTCTCTTGCTCGTCATCGGTCCGGGTAAGCTCCCTTCACTTGGGCGGGGGCTGGGCGAGATGATTCGCGGTTTCCGGCAAGAAGCTGGAGCCGACAAGGACGTACAGGGTACGGACCAGGCTGAGACCGCATCGAAGTCTTAGCGCGGCGGTTCAAGCTCTCAACAACGTTCGGTCGGCTCGTTAGCATTGTATGCTGCCAGGAGTCGACCGGTAGTGGAGGTTCGTAAGTCGTGAAGCCCAAGATTCATCCGAAGTATGTGGAAGCCGCTGTGACGTGTGTCTGTGGCAACACGTGGAAGACTAGATCCACGAGGTCCGAGATTCACGTTGAGGTCTGCTCGAACTGTCACCCTTTCTACACTGGCACGCAGCGCATCGTTGATACCGCCGGACAGGTTGAGCGGTTCCGCAGGCGTTATGGCCTCGCTCCTAGTGAGGTGACGCAGTAGCCGGTCGACATTGGAGGAGGAGCCTTGCTGTGCAGGGCTCCTCCTTTTTGCTGAGCACTCGGGCTTGCTGTTGACTGTTCTGAGTAGGCGTGGTGAGTGCCGCCCTGGAGAGGATGCAGCGATGTTTGAAAAGCTCGCAGCCGTACAGGAGCGCTATGTGCGCCTCGAGGAATTGCTGGCTGACCCAGATGTTGTGACGCAGCCCCCGCTCCTGCAGCAGTATGCCCAAGAGCGAGCTGAGATCGAGGAGATCGTGACGGCATACCGGCAGTATCGGGAAGCCGTGGAAGCCGTTCGCTCCTACGAATACATGCTTCAGGATGTAGCATTGGAGGAAGAATACCAAGAGCTCGCCCGTGAGGAGCTTGCCCTGAGCAAAGAGCGTGAAGCGGAACTCGTGGCTCGGCTACGCGTTCTCCTCTTGCCCAAGGATCCTAATGACGACAAGAACGTCATCATCGAGATCCGTGCAGGCGCGGGTGGCGATGAAGCGGGCCTCTTTGCAGCTGACTTGTTCCGC